>JACPXS010000026.1 GCA_016196415.1 Candidatus Omnitrophota bacterium | reverse complement strand
GCCGGCAAAGGCCATGAAGCGTACCAGCTCTTCAATCACGTGTCTGTTCCGTTTTCCGATCGCGACGTGGTGGAGCGTTGGTTGGAGTCCCGCCACAGTGTAGCGGTGACCTAGCGGGCGCGGACGGGCTTCACCGTCGGGTAAGCCGGTTGAACCTCTGACGTTCCCGCTGAATGATCGGGGCAACCGGTCGCAGGCGTCTCAGTGCGGTGGTGTGCGACGCGTGGACGAGGTGACGTGGTGATCATGTGGACCGTGCAGCAGATTCTTGACGCTACGGGTGGCGAGCTGGTGAGAGGCCGGCTTGAGATCCAGGCGAGTGGCGTGTCGATCGACTCGCGCCGGCTCTCGCCAGGGGAGGCCTTTGTCGCCATCCAGGGGAGACGCCTGGACGGCCATCGGTTTCTCGATGAAGCGGCTCACCGAGGCGCTTCCTGCTTGGTCGTGTCCCACCTGCCCACGTTGACCAACGGATCCCGATCGCTGCCTGTCGTCCTCGTCAGAGATACGACGGAAGCGCTTGGGGATCTGGCGCGGTTTCATCGCCGACGGTTTGATCCGCTGGTGATTGCGGTGACCGGCTCGTGCGGCAAAACCACGACCAAGGAGCTGATTGCGCATCTCTTGGGCAGCCCTGAGACGGTGCTGAAGACCGTGGGGACCCAGAATAACCACATCGGCGTCCCCCTGACGCTGCTTCGCCTCCTCCCCGCTCATCGCGTCGCCATCGTGGAGCTGGGATCCAACCACCCTGGGGAGATCGCCCGCCTGGCGTCCGTCGTCGAACCGGACATGGCGGTCATCACCAACGTGGGTCCTGTGCACCTGGAGTTTTTCGGATCGTTAGTTGGGGTGTTGCGGGAGAAGCTCTCGCTCTTGAAGTCGGTCCCGCCAGATGGCTCGGTGGTCCTTCCGGGCGATCAGCTCGACATCTGCCTGGAAGCCCCCCGCCATCTCGATCCGCTCGCGCGGGTGGTCACGTTTGGGACCACGGATCGCTGCGATCTCCAGGCGCTTGAGATCCAGCGCACCGAGCAGGGCATGGCCATCCGGCTGCGCGATCACGCCGCCCAATGGCACCTTCCCCTGGTCGGCTATCACAACGTTGAGAACGCGCTGGCGGCCGTTGCGTGTGCCTGGACCGTCGGCGTGCCGGTGTCGGAAGCCAAGCACCAGCTGAAGTCGTTTACGCCAGTTCCGATGCGTTCGCAGCTGGTGCGGTGCAACGGGCTGACCATTCTGAACGACTGTTACAACGCGAATCCGCTGTCGGTGGCGCGCGCGCTGGAGACGCTGCGTGACCTGCGCGTTCGCCGCACGATCGCCATTATCGGCGACATGTTGGAATTGGGAGCGTATGCGTCCTCAGCGCACCAGGCCATTGGGCGGCTGGCGACCCAACTGGGCATTGATGCGGTCATTGCCGTTGGGGACCACGCCGAAGAGGTGGCCCAAGGCGTGCGAGAGAGTCGGCCGGATGGCGTCACGACCTATCGGACGGTGCAAGAACTGATCCAGCAGCTTCCCGGGATCTTGCGGCAAGGAGATGGACTTTTAGTGAAGGGATCGCGGCGACTCAGCCTGGAGCAGGTCACCGACTTTCTCCTTCAGCGCTATCAGGGGACTCATCGTGAGCTGGCTCGCTGAGGCGGCGGCGATCTTTTTGATCAGCGCAGGGGCCTGTCTGATCCTCGGACGTCTCACGATTCGGTGGCTTGCCCGCGCGCAGTGCGTGGCCCCCATGCGCTACGAAGATTGCCCGCCCCTGCTGTCCTATCAGCACACGAAACCCCAGACGCCCACGATGGGCGGGCTCTTCGTGCTTGGGGTCGGCATTCTGGTGGCGGCGGCCGCGGGCGGGTTGGCTCACCGAGATGGGTGGGCGATCCTTGGGGCCGTCATGGGGCTGGGGGCGATTGGGCTCTTCGACGATTGCTTAAAGTTTCGGAGTCCCAAGGCAACAGGGCTGCGGAGCATGCCCAAACTGCTTATCGCGCTGGGAATCGGCTTGGCCCTGGGGATCCTGAGCAGACAAGATGCGCCTCGCATCAGCGCGCTGGAGCTGCCGTGGATGCACCGGACGCTCGAGCTGGGATGGGCCTGGGTGCCGCTTGCCATGGTCGTGGTGGCGGGATGTGCGCACGCCGTCAACCTGACGGATGGGATGGATGGGCTGGCGGCCGGATGCGTGGCGATCGTCCTGGCAACGCTGGGACTTTTGGCGATCGGGCAGGATCCTCGCCATCACGTCCTGGTCCTGTGGTGCGCAAGCCTTGCCGGTGCCTGCGTGGCCTTTTTGTGGTTCAACAGTTTCCCGGCCTCGGTATTCATGGGCGATGTCGGCGCCATGGGACTTGGCGGAGCGATCGGCGCCGTGAGCCTCTTCATGCACACCGCGTTGATCCTGGTGGTCATCGGCGGCGTGTTTGTGGCGGAGGCGTTGTCCGTGATGTTGCAGGTGGCGTCCTATAAGTGGCGAGGCAAACGGCGGATCTTTCGGGTGGCACCGCTGCATCATCATTTCCATCTCGGCGGGGTGCAGGAGCCGAAGTTGATTGTGCGGTTTTGGATCATCGGGCTCATGCTGGCGATGCTCGGCTTAACGACGGTGGGAATGCCATGAGTGCGCGGTCTCGATCCCGCACCGCAACTCCCCTCTCGGGTGGAATGAGGCCCGGCGGGCGGTTCTCGTGATGACGATGCTCCTACAGGCTGAGCGCGCCACAGTGCGCACCGATCGGTTCGGGCACTCCTGGGAAGGGCGTCGAGTGACGGTGGTCGGACTGGGACGAAGCGGGGCGGCGGCGGCCGAGCTCCTCTGCCGTGTCGGGGCGCGCGTGCGCCTGACGGATGCGCGAAAGACGCCGGCCCTGTGCCGGGCGCGGGAGCGCCTCTCCTCGCTTGGCGCCGAGGTCGTCGAGCTCGGCGGGCACACCCGAACGCTCATCGAAGAGGCCGAGCTTCTCGTCGTGAGCCCCGGCGTCCCGGAGTCCGGCGGTCCCATTCAGTGGGCGCTTGAGCGCCGCCTGCCGATTCTGAGCGAGATCGAGCTGGCCTTTCGGTGGTGTCCTTCCCCCATCGTGGCGGTGACGGGGACCAACGGCAAAAGCACGAGCGTGTCGCTCATCACCGAGCTGATACGCGCCTGCGGCCGACCGGCTGTTGCCTGCGGCAATCTCGGCATTCCGTTTTCCTCCGTCGTCGATCAGCTGACGCCACAGACGGTCGCAGTGGTCGAGGTGAGCTCGTTTCAGCTCTTATGGTGCGATCAATTCCGTCCACACATCGGTGTCCTGCTCAATATCGGAACCAACCACTTAGATCGCCATCAAGACCGGCAGGCCTACTGCGCCGCGAAGGCCCGGCTCTTCCAGCACCAGCACCCTGAGGACTGGGCGGTCCTGAATGGCGATGATCCGCACGTCGTGGCCATTGGAGAGCGCGTGCGCGCCCGGCGGGTGTGGTTCAGGCAGAATCGCTCCAATGCACCTGCCTTCTGGGTGGCCGCTGAGACGATGCGATCGTTGACGGAGAGCGCCCAGGCGGTGCTGCAAGTCGGGCGCGTGTTGGGCATTGCCGATCCGATGACGTGGCAGATCATTCGCGCCTTCCGAGGATTGGAGCATCGGTTGGAATTCATCGGGACGGTTGGGGGCGTGCACTTCGTCAACGACTCAAAATCCACCACTCCGGAAAGCCTGCTCTTCGCCTTGAACCAGATCCGGGGAGACGTGGCGGTGATTCTGGGAGGCCGGGATAAAGGCTTGGATTTTCGCCCCCTCGTCCCACGACTGCACGAGACTCGGGTGAAAGGCGTTGTGCTCATTGGAGAGTCCCGGACCCGAATCCGTCCGCTCCTGAACGGCTCCTCGACGGTTCGCGAGCGCGACACGTTAGACGATGCGGTTCAGACGGCCGCCGGGCTTGCCCCTCCAGGATCGACGGTGCTCTTTTCTCCGGCGTGTGCGAGTTTCGATATGTTCCGAGACTTTGAAGCGCGGGGCCGGGCCTTTAAAGACGTGGTGGCCCGCCTCCTGCAGGCTGAGGCGGCCGCGCCGGGTCCGACGATCCGCTCGGCGGGCCGCTTCGGTCACACCTCCGGATGACGCCGAAGCGATTGCGGCAGCTCATGCTCGTCATCATCCTGGCCCTGCTTGGGATTGGCATCGTCGCGGTCTATTCCGCGAGCGCCATGGCCTCGGAGGCGACCTATGGGGGGAGCCTCCAGTTCCTCCTGCATCATCTGGCGGCGATTGCCTGCGGAATGGCGGCAGGGTGCGGCTGCCTGATGATTCCGTACGACCAGCTGCGCCGTGTGGGCCGATGGCTTTTGCTTGCGAGCATCATCTCACTGGTCCTGGTGTTCCTCATTGGGCAAGAAGTGGGGGGGGCGAAGCGATGGTTTCGGGTTGGGCGGTGGAGCGTCCAGCCATCGGAGTTCGCGCAGTTATCGCTCGTTCTCTACCTGGCGGACTTGCTGGCGCGTCGGGCGAGTGAGATTCATGACTTCTGGCGGGGGGTACTCCCTCCGTTGATCGCCACAGCCCTCACGGCCGGCCTGGTCCTCATTCAGCCGGATCTTGGGACGACCATGGCGATGGGCGCGGTTGCGCTCTTGCTGCTCTGCGTGGCCAAGGCGCGTTGGCAGCATCTGGCAGGCGTGGCCCTGGTCGCCTCGGTGGTCCTGGTGTTGTTGGTTGCAGGGGAAGAGTACCGTCGGCGTCGGATCCTGGCGTTCCTTGATCCGTGGGGCGATCCGCGAGGGAGCGGCTACCAAATTCTGCAATCCTACTTTGCGTTAGCCAGCGGGGGCCTCGTGGGTCGGGGGATCGGCGCATCGCTGCAGAAGCTGTTCTTTCTGCCGAGCGCGCACACCGACTTCATCTTCGCGATCGTGGGGGAAGAGCTCGGCCTCCTGGGGAGCACGGCGCTCATCGGACTCTTCGCGCTCTTCCTCGCGTGTGGGTTTCGCATCGCGATCGCCGCCCAGGATTTGTTCAGCAAGTACCTTGTGTGCGGCTTGGTCGGGATGATCGGTCTGGAAACGATGATCAACATCGGCGTGGTCACGGGGCTGTTGCCGACCAAGGGGCTGCCGCTGCCGTTGGTGTCATACGGGGGCAGCTCCATGGTGATGAACCTTGTGGCGTGCGCGCTGATTTTTCAGGCGAGCAAACATGGCGAACGATTTACCCCTGCGGGTACTCTTAGTCGCTGAAGGAAGCGGCGGCCATTTGATTCCTGCTGTGGAGGTGGCCGGCGCGCTCGCGCGCCGTGGAGCCTTCACCAAAATTTGGTATGCGCAACGTCCCCATCTGGCCGGATTCGCCGCGGCGCTGACCCACCGGATGCGGCGTGAATCCGTTGAGGTGGATCCCATCCCCTTGGCCGCTTCAAGGAATCCGCTGGAGCGTTTGTGGCAATGCGGTCGGCTCTGGGGCCGGGCGCAGCGGTGTTTCGAGACGTTTGCGCCTGACGTGGTGGTGGGGTTTGGCGGTTGGATGTCTGTCCCGGTGCTCATCGCGGCCCGTCTGCGCCGCGGCCTGCCGCCGCTGAGTTGGCGCCTTCGTCAGATCCGCCCCCAGGGCATTCGCTGTCTGATCCATGAACAGAACGTCGTGTTGGGACGAGCTAACCGGTGGCTGGCTTCTTGGGTGGATCGCGTGGCGATCTCATTCCCGGAGACTCAGGAGCGGCTCAACGGCTCCTCCGCCGTGGTGACGGGCATGCCGATTCGTGAGGACATCGGACGGGCATCGCGAGCCCAGGCCGCGGAGCGCTTCGGCTTCGTGCCGGATCGCCCCACACTCCTTATCCTCGGGGGCAGCCAGGGCGCCCGAGCCATGAACCAGCTCATGCTCCGCGTCCCGGCGCTGCTCAGCGAGGAGGAGCGGGCGACCTGGCAGGTCATCCATCTGACCGGGATGGCTGATGAGGCTGCGGTGAAGCAGGCCTATGCCGTCCAAGGCGTGCAGGCGTGGGTCGCGCCCTTTCTGGTCGAGATGGCATTGGCGTACGCGCACGCGGACCTGGCGGTTGCGCGCGCCGGCGCCTCGACGCTTGCTGAGTTAGCCCGTTGCGGCCTGCCGGCGATTCTCCTTCCGTACCCGCACGCCAGCGGTCATCAGCGGATGAACGCCCGGCTGGCGACAACCGTCGGCGGCGGCCTCCTACTGGAGGAGTCCCAGGCGAGCCCCGAGCGCTTCTTGGTTGCGGTGCGGCGCATCCTGACGGATCACCGGTTGCGGGGGATGATGGGCTGGCAGATGCGCCAGCTCGATTGCGCCGCGGCCGCCGAGCGCCTGGCGGAGGCGATCGCCGCCGTCGCTCGCGGAGAAGAGCCGACCCCCCGCGCTGGTGAGCTGACGGCTCACGCGACCGGTACGCCCGATGCCCAGGAGGCGGTTTCCGTCTGCGCTGGAACCGAGGCTCGATAACGCGATGGCGATCCAGCGCGGGATGCGTCTGCATTTCATGGGAATCGGCGGAATCGGGATGAGCGGCTTGGCCTCGATCTGCCTCGAACACGGCTGCGTCGTGTCCGGGTGTGATGCGAAGCTCAACGCCTCCTCTCGTCGGCTGCAGGAACGGGGTGCGAACATTGCCGTCGGCCATGACGCGAAGCACCTCGAGCAACCGATGGATCTGCTGATCTACAGTGCTGCGATTCCTGAGCGAGAGCCGGAGCTGTTCCAGGCGCGCCATCGAGGGATTCGGGCGATCAGCCGCGGAGAGCTGCTCGCCGAGCTGGCCGCTGACCGGCGCTTGATCGCGGTCGCCGGCGCGCACGGAAAGACCACGACCTCAGGCATGGCATCGCAGCTGTTGATTCAGGCGGGTTGGGATCCCACGGTGGTCGTGGGCGGGATGATGTTGTCCTTGGGCACCAACGCGCGCGCGGGGAACGGGACCCACCTCGTGGCTGAAACCGATGAATCTGACGGCTCGTTCTTGCATCTGGCGCCTCGCGTGGCCATCGTCACCAACATTGACCGAGAGCACCTCAATCATTATCACAGCTTTGACCGCCTCGTGGCCGCGTTTGAGCAGTTCGTAAGCCAGATCAGGCCAGGAGGAAGCTTGATCCGCTGTTACGACGATCCGGTGGTGCGCCGCGTGCTCTCGCATCGCTCCCAACTGGACTACGGGTTGGATCCGGGCGCGGAGATCACGGCTGATCGCCTCGCGCTGACCGAGCGGGGCAGCAGCTTTCGGGCGTCCTACAAGGGTCGCTCGCTGGGGACGGTGACGCTTCAGGTTCCTGGCCGCCATAACGTCCTGAACGCCCTTGGGGTCATCGCGCTTGGCCTGACGTTAGACCTCGCCATCGTGACGGTGAAAGAAGCCCTTGCGGATTTCCGCGGGACCGGCCGGCGATTCCAAGTCCTTCGGCTGCCGAGCGACATCTGGTTTGTGGAAGATTACGCCCATCACCCCGCTGAGATTCGCGCGACGCTGGCGGCTGATGCGGTGAGGAATCGCCACCGGGTCGTGGTCTTCCAGCCCCACCGTTTTTCTCGGACCCAATCGTTGGAGCGCGAGTTCAGCACGTGTTTCGAGCGGGCCGACGGCCTCATCGTCACGGACATCTATCCCGCGTTTGAGTCACCCATCCCCGGCGTCTCCGGGGAGCGGTTGGCGGGCTTGATCAAGGCCCAAGGCCACCCGTGCGTCCGCTATGTCCCCAAGCAAGACCTCACCGCGTTTGTCACCCAGATCGCTTGCCCAGGAGACACGATCTTCTTTCTCGGCGCAGGCGATATCGGAGAGCTGTGTCATGATGTGGCCACACGGTTGCATGCGCCCGCAAGAGCCGCTCGCCAATCATACGAGCTTTCGCATCGGCGGACCGGCTGAGTGGTTCGCGGAACCGTCCACGCTGGAGGAGTTCGTCAGCGTGCTGCGGGACGCGTTCAGGCTTGGCCTACCGGTGTCGGTGATCGGGGGTGGGACCAACACGCTCGCGGCGGATCGCGGAATTCGCGGCGTTACCATCCACTTGGGCCGCGAGTTTCGCACGATCCGGGAGATCAGCCAACCGGGCGCGCCGACCGCGGAAGTCTCCTGCGGAGCCTCCTTGCTGACGCAACGCCTCGTGTTTCTCGCCAGTCGACACGGCTGGGGCGACCTGGAAGCGCTCGCGGGGTTGCCGGGACAGATCGGCGGTGCGGTGGCCATGAACGCGCAGGAGATCGGACGGTTCGTCCAGCGGATTTGCGTGGTCTCATTCGATGGAACGGTCCGGCAGCTCACTCGGGACCAGCTTCGGTTCAGCTATCGCTATACCGCCTTTGAGCCCGGCATTGTGGCGGAGGTGGTGTTGCGGTTCCCGACCGTTCCACCCGAAGAGGCGTATCAACGCATCCGACGCGCGTTGCAGCATCGCAACACCACCCAAGAGGTCGGCCAGCCGTCGGCCGGCTGCGCGTTTAAGAATCCGCCGGGGATCAGCGCGGGCCGATTGATTGACCAGGCCGGGCTCAAAGGGGCTCGGATTGGCGATGCCCAGGTGTCCCACCGGCACGCCAACTTTATTGTGAATCTCGGGCAGGCGACCTGCGATGATGTGCTGTCGTTGATGGAGTATATCCAGCGTCGCGTCGATCAGGTTTTTCGAGTGGTCTTAGAGCCTGAAGTCCGCTTGATCGGAGAGCAATGGACCCCGTGATGGCGTTCGAGAGGCGGGCTGCGCGCTCGTTGCAACGCGCCAGCCGCTCGGGAAGGATGCCATGAACCCTCCACGCAAGGTGGCCGTCATCATGGGCGGGCCCTCCGAAGAGCACGACGTCTCGCTCAACAGCGGAACGGGCGTCGTCGAAGCACTCACCCGCCGTCACTGGGTCGTGGAGCCGGTGGTGATTCCGAAGACGGTGACGCCGGTGAAAGCCTGTGCCCTGGTCAAGCGCGCGATCCATCAGATCGGGCCGGATGTGGTGTTCATCGCCCTGCACGGGGCGTTTGGCGAAGACGGGACGATCCAACAACTGTGCGAAGACTGTCACGTGCCGTATACGGGCTCTGATGCGCGCGCGAGCCGACTCGGGATGGATAAGGCGGCCTCCAGGCGCCGCTTTGAAGCCGCGGGATTGTCGGTTCCGCGCTGGAAGACCGTGACGCTGGCGAGGCGCGCCGCCGGGACCGCGCAGGGGCGAATGACTTCGGACGCGCCGGCCCTCGACTCATTCACCTATCCGGTCGTGGTGAAACCGATCAACCAAGGCTCCAGTCTTGGCGTGTCCATCGTCCAGGCCGAGGATCATCTCGCGCCGGCCCTCGCCGCCGCCGGCCGCTATGGCCCCCACGTGGTCATCGAGGAATTCATTGCCGGGCGCGAGCTGACGGTGGGGATTCTCGGAGAGGAGCCGCTTCCGATCATTGAGATTCGCCCGCGCCAGCCGTTCTTCGACTACGCGGCCAAGTATACGAAAGGGTTAACCGAGTACCTGGTGCCAGCCGAGCTTCCCGCGGAGATGGCCCAGGCGGTTGAGGCATCGGCGCTGACCGCGCACCGAGCCTTGGGTTGCCGGCACCTCTCACGAGTGGATCTCATCCTGGATCACCGCGAGGTCCCGGTGATTCTTGAGGTGAACACGATCCCCGGATTCACGCCAACCAGCCTGCTGCCAAAAGCGGCGGCCTGCGTGCACCTCTCCTACGATGAGCTGTGCGAGCAGGTGGTGATGATGGCGGCTCCGTCCCTTCAGGGCGCGTGGCGGAGCACGTCGGATCTCGCGCACGTCTCCGTGCCATGAGGCGGCGTCGGCGGTCTCAGCGCATCATCGGGCTGTTCCCGCGGGTGGGGCAGGGGTTGACCGCGCTGGGACGCTGGACGATTCATCACCCCCAACCGTTTCTGACAGCGGTGCTCCTGCTGGGCATGGGGTGGGGAAGTTGGTGGTACGCCCAGCACACCGAGGCGTTCCAGATCCAGCACATCGCCCTGCCGCCCCAGCCGGCGTTTCAGCTTCGTCCCTCGCTCATCGGCGCAAACGTGTGGAGCGTCGATCTGCAGGCCCTTGCCGAGGAGCTCGCACAGCAGCAGCCGTGGTTAAAGGACGTCCGAGTGGTCCGAGAATTGCCGGATACGATTCGCATTGAAGCCATCCCCCGCGTACCCGTGGCTCAGGTTCGCCTGGAGGGGACGGCGGCGCGAGGGGCGACCAAGGGAAGCTGGTGGCACGCTGTCGATCAAGACGGATTTCTCCTGCCGGAAGGGCAGGCAGCCCCGCTTGAGCGGCTCGTTCGCTTCGTCGGGATTCAACGGCCAGGAGCGGTGCTGAGAGCGGGCGCGGAACATCGCGATGAGCGCCTGGCGCTTGCGCTGCGGGTGTTGGAGACGCTCCGACGCGCCTCGCCGCTGATCGCCCGCCGCGTGACGGAGATTAACG
>JACPXS010000024.1 GCA_016196415.1 Candidatus Omnitrophota bacterium | reverse complement strand
TCCTGAAGACAGGATTTTTGCTCTCGATCTTAACGGTGCTGCTGGTCTTGATCGGTCATCTGCTCGGCGGGCCCCAAGGCGCGACGGTCGCGTTTGTCATCGCGCTGGGGGTGAATCTCCTGTCCTACTGGTTCAGCGACAAGATTGTGCTGGCTATGTACCGGGCCAAGCCGCTCGGTGAAGCGGAGGCGCCGCAGGTCTATCGCGCGGTCCGCGAGATTGCCTCACGCCAAGGGATCCCGCTGCCCAAGATCTACTGGATCCCCACGCGGACGGCGAACGCCTTTGCCACCGGCCGCAGTCCCAAGCACGCCGCGGTGGCGGTCACCTCGGGGTTGCTTGAGCTCATGAATGAAGAGGAACTGAAGGGGGTGCTGGCGCACGAGCTCTCTCACGTGAAGAATCGCGATACCCTTGTCATGACGATTGCCGCCGCGCTGGCCGGGGCCATCATGATGCTGGCTCGCATGGCGCAGTGGGGGTTGTGGTTTGGGGGCGGGCGGAGTCGCAACGAAGAGAACCGGGGGGCTGCGGCCCTGCAGCTTGTCGTGGTGCTGCTCATTGCGATCTTGGCGCCGTTGGCTGCCATGCTGATTCAACTGGCGATCTCCCGGACGCGCGAGTACGGGGCGGATGACGCCGGGGCGCATCTAGCCGGGACCCCTTATGGGCTGGCCAGCGCGCTGGAAAAACTCCATCGCGCCGCTCGGGAGCATCCCTTGCCGAACGCCAACCCCGCCACAGCGCATCTGTTCATTGTGAATCCGCTCTCGGGAGGGGCGATCGCGAATCTGTTTTCAACGCATCCGCCCATCGAGGAGCGCGTTCGTCGGTTGCGCTCGATGCGGTTATAAGAGGATTCCGCAGATTTCCAAGAGCGACCTCACAGATTCATCTGCGAAATCGGCTCTGCACATCTGCGCCATCATCGATGCGACTCGACAAGCTGACGATCAAAGCCCAAGAGGCGCTCCAAGAAGCGCAGGCCCTGGCCCAGCGCAAGAGCCACCAGCGGTTGGAACCTGAGCATCTGCTGCTGGCGCTGATCGACCAGGAAAACGGCATCGTGGGCCAGGCGCTGCAAAAGGCCGGCGCGCCGCCGGCGCATCTGCGCGCGCTCCTCGAGGAGTCGCTGACGCGATTCCCTTCGGTCAGCGGGGGAAGCCCGCTTCACCTCTCCGATCGATCCAACCGTCTTCTCCTCCAGGCTGAGGAGGAAGCCAAGCAGCTCACCGATGAGTATACGTCCACGGAGCACGTCCTCCTTGCCGGCTTCGCCGATGCGGAGCTCTCGGCGCTCTACCAATCGCTCGGTCTGCGCCGCGACAGCGTGCTGGCCGCGTTGCAATCGCTGCGGGGAGCGCATCGCGTCACCGATGCGAACCCCGAAGAGAAGTACCGGGCGCTTGAGCGATTCGCGCGAGATCTCACCGAGCTGGCGCGCAAGGACAAACGCGATCCGGTGATCGGGCGCGATCAAGAGGTGCGGCGGGTTATCCAGATGCTCAGCCGCCGCACGAAGAACAACCCGGTCCTCATCGGGGAGCCGGGCGTGGGCAAGACCGCCATCGCCGAAGGGTTGGCGCAGCGCATCGTGCGAGGCGATGTACCGGAGAATTTGAAGCGCAAACGGGTTATGGCGCTGGACCTTGGCGCGCTCATTGCCGGCGCGAAATTCCGAGGGGAGTTCGAGGAGCGCCTGAAGGCGGTGCTCAAAGAAATCCAGGCCGCGGATGGCGAAGTCATCCTCTTTATCGATGAGCTGCACACCGTTGTGGGGGCGGGGGCGGCCGAAGGGGCGGTCGACGCCTCCAACTTGCTCAAGCCGGCCTTGGCGCGAGGGGAATTGCGGTGTGTCGGGGCGACGACATTGGATGAGTACCGTACGCATATCGAAAAAGACCCGGCGCTTGAGCGGCGGTTTGCGACGATCCTGGTGACCGAGCCCTCCACCTGCGAAACCGTCGCGATCCTCCGCGGCCTGAAAGAGCGCTACGAAGTCCACCACGGGGTCCGCATCACCGATGGGGCCATCGTGGCGGCGGCGAAGCTGTCATCCCGGTACATCGCCGATCGGTTTCTTCCGGATAAAGCCATCGATCTGATGGATGAAGCGGCAGCCAGGCTACGGATGGAAATCGACAGCATGCCCTCGGAGATCGATACGATCCACCGGCGCATGATCCAGCTCGAAGTGGAACGCGAGGCGCTGAAGAAGGAAACCGATCTTGAAGCCAGGGCACGGCTCAACGCGCTCGAGCGTGAACATGACACGCTTCGGGTTGAGCAGGCCAAGCTCGAGCAGCATTGGACGCAAGAGAAGGCACTGATCCAGGCGACTCGGGACACAAAGGGCAAGACTGAGCAGGCGCGCTTGGAGGCCGAGCGCGAGGAGCGCGCGGGCAATCTCGGCCGCGTGGCGGAGCTGCGCTACGGCGTGATGCCGCAACTGCAGAAGGCGCTCGAGGAGCAAACCGAGAAGCTCGCGGCGCTTCAGCGGCAGACGAAGATGTTGAAGGAAGAGGTCTCTGAGGAGGATATTGCCGAAGTCGTCTCCAACTGGACGCGCATTCCAGTCAGCCGCTTGTTGGAGACCGAGCGCGAGAAGCTCCTCCACATGGAGGAGCGCATCACAGCGCGCGTCGTGGGGCAAGGCGAGGCGGTGGCGGCGATCGCCAATGCGATTCGACGCGCCCGTGCCGACTTGGCGGATCCCAATCGACCGCTAGGGTCCTTCGTATTCCTCGGCCCGACCGGCGTGGGCAAGACAGAACTCGCCAAGGCGCTGGCGGAATTCCTCTTTGACGATGAGCAGGCGCTGGTGCGAATCGACATGTCCGAGTACATGGAGCAACACACCGTCTCGCGGCTCATCGGCGCGCCCCCCGGCTATGTGGGCTATGACGAGGGCGGCCAACTGACGGAGGCCGTTCGGCGCAAGCCGTACTGCGTCATCCTCTTTGACGAGGTGGAGAAGGCGCATCAGGACGTGTTGAACGTGTTGCTGCAACTGCTCGACGACGGCCGGTTGACCGACGGGCATGGCCACGTGGTGAGCTTCAAGAACGCCGTCGTGATCATGACCTCGAACGTCGGCAGCCAGCGCATTCAGGAGGCCGCGGCGATTGAGAATCCGGAGGCCATGCGCCGAGATGTGACGGCGCTGGTGCGCAAGCAGTTCCGTCCGGAGTTTCTCAACCGCGTCGATGACGTCGTCATGTTCAACCGGCTTTCACCGAGCGACCTTACCCGCATCGTCGATCTGCAAGTGGCGCGGGCCCAGGCGCGGTTGGCGGACCGGCATGTCACGCTCACGTTGACGGACCGCGCCAAGGCGTTCCTGGCGAACCGGGGGTACGACCCGGGCTACGGGGCGCGTCCGCTCCGGCGCGTCGTGCAACAGCACGTGATGGATGCACTCGCCAGGCGGTTGCTCGATGGATCGCTCAAACCGGGCCAGCATGTGACGGTGGACCAAAATGGCGCAGACGGGCTCACGTTCAGCGGAGCGTAGCAGCGGACGGGACGCCACACGATGGCTTCTTCGCCGGATGACGAAGTGCGCAAGCCGCCTCCTCGCTGCCCTGCTGGTCGCCGGGATCATTGTCCCGGCGTGGGCGCAAGAGCTGAAAATTTCCGCGAAAGTCGACAAGACGACCGTGAATATCGGCGAACCCGTCACCCTGATCATTACGCTCAGCGGTGATCTCTCGGGTCTCACCATGGCGCCCCCGCAGCTTCCTGATGGACTGGCGGTGGCCGCACGCAGCCAATCGACCGATTTTGCCATCCATGCCGGCATGAT
Source organism: Candidatus Omnitrophota bacterium (assembly GCA_016196415.1). The sequence continues at coordinate 4,805 of JACPXS010000024.1, read as the reverse complement.
GGAACGCTCCACGAGCCTGATCTACGTCCTGATCCCACAGCAAGCCGGGGTGTTCCACCTGGGGCCCTTCAAGGCGGTGCGGGATCGGGCAGAGTTCCAAACCGCCCCCATTGAGATTACCGCCAAGAAACCCACGCTCCCACCCAGCCTGAAGCCGCCTCAGGGAGGCCGGGTGACGATCTAACAGGGGCCCGCCCCTGCCGCAAAAAATGGCCGTGCTACCGTCTTAGCACCGTCGGACCCCCAACCCCTAGATATCTAGTGTCGCGTTTCCACAACAGATAGTATTTTTTAGGCTTGACAAGCCTTGGTGATATGCTACATTCGTCAATGGAAACCCCAATGGGTTGTGGATGCCATTGGGAAGGATGACAAGATCTTGGGCCTCGTCGAGGGAGGATCAGCGCATGGCTGAGGTGAAAGTGGTTGGGGGACGGGCGAGGGAAGTGCCGACGGCGACTCTGAAAGAGCGCGAGCATGCCACCCAACGAGGGTTGCGAGTGCCTCGACGATGGACCCGGCAGACCGTCCATCCATTCGACGAAATCACCTGGGAGTTGCGAAGCGCCACCATCACCAACGAAAAGAGCGAGGTCGTCTTCGAGCAGAACGATGTGGAGGTCCCGAACTTCTGGACGCAGTTGGCGACCAACGTGGTGGTCTCGAAGTACTTCCGCGGCGCGCTCGGCACCCCCAGCCGGGAGCGGAGCGTCAAGCAGCTGATCGGCCGCGTCGCCAATACCATCGCCGAGTGGGGGATCAGGGATGGGTATTTCGCCGGCTCCGAGGACGCTGAAGCCTTCCGCGCAGAACTGACCTACCTCCTCGTCAACCAATACGCCGCGTTCAACTCCCCCGTGTGGTTCAACGTCGGCATCGAGCCCCGGCCTCAGTGCTCAGCGTGCTTCATCCTCTCGGTGGACGACACGATGGAGTCCATCCTCGAGTGGTACCGCAACGAGGGGATGATCTTCAAGTACGGCTCCGGATCCGGGCTGAACGTCTCGCCGATTCGCTCCTGCCGCGAGCGGCTGGCGGGCGGCGGAACGGCTTCGGGTCCTGTCTCATTCATGCGCGCCGCCGATGCCTCCGCCGGGGTGATCAAATCTGGGGGGAAAACCCGGCGAGCGGCGAAGATGGTGGTCCTGAACGCCGACCATCCCGATGTCAAACCGTTCATTCTGTGCAAGTGGAAAGAGGAAGAGAAGGCGCACAAGCTCATTGACCTCGGCTATGACGCGACCATCGATGGAGAGGCGTACAGCTCCGTGTTTTTCCAGAACGCGAACAACTCCGTCCGCGCGACGGATGAGTTCATGAAGCGCGCTCTGGCCGATGAGGAATGGGAGCTGAAGGCGGTGACTACGGGCGAGGTGATTGAGCGTGTGAAGGCGAAGGAGTTGTTGCGGTTGCTCGCCGAGGCGACATGGCACTGCGGCGATCCGGGCATGCAGTTTGACACCACGATCAACGACTGGCACACCTGCCCGAACACCGGGCGCATCAACGCATCGAATCCCTGCGCGGAATATATGCACTTAGACAACTCCGCGTGCAACCTCGCCAGCATCAATGTGCTGAAATTCATCGACGCTGAGGGGAACTTCCTCATCGAGCAGTTTAAGTACGCGGCGCGGATCCTGATCATCGCGCAGGACATTATCGTCGACAACTCGTCCTACCCGACGCCGATAATCGAGCGCAATGCGCACGACTATCGAGAGCTCGGGTTGGGTTACGCCAACCTCGGGGCGCTGCTCATGTCGCTCGGGATCGCCTACGACTCAGAAGAGGGGCGCGCGTGGGCCGGCGCGGTGTCGGCGCTCCTCTGCGGGTACGCGTATGAGGTGTCCGGTCAGATCGCCCAGCACGTCGGTCCGTACGCCGGATTTGCGCTCAACCGGGAACCGCAGATTCGCGTTCTGCGCAAACATCGCGCGCAGGTGGATAAGATCAACCACCGCCTCGTGCCGCCGCCGCTCTTGCAGGCGGCAACCCGGACCTGGGATGAGTCGATCCGGCTCGGCGAGCAGTCGGGGATGCGGAACTCCCAAGTCACGGTGATCGCGCCTACCGGAACCATCGCATTCCTGATGGATTGCGACACGACCGGGGTCGAGCCGGATATCGCGCTGGTGAAATACAAGCGGCTTGTCGGCGGCGGGATGCTCAAGATCGTGAACCAGACCGTTCCCAGGGCGCTCAAGCGACTCGGCTATGAACCGGCCCAGATTGACGCGATCCTGAAGTCGCTCCATGAACGGGAGACCATCGAAGGGGCTCCGGGCCTCACGCCCGAGCACCTGAGCGTGTTTGACTGCGCGTTTCGCCCCATCAACGGCACGCGCTCCATCCACTTCATGGGCCATGTGCGGATGATGGCGGCGGTCCAGCCGTTCATCAGCGGGGCGATCAGCAAGACGGTGAATCTCCCGCAGGAAGCCACCGTCGAAGACATCGTGCACGCCTACACCGAAGCGTGGCGGCTGGGGATCAAGGCCCTGGCGATCTACCGCGATGGATCAAAACGGGTGCAACCGCTCTCCACCAGCAAGGAGGATAAAGCCGTCGGGACGAAAGCGCCGGCCGGCATCCCCTATCGGAGACGGCTGCCGGATGAGCGGCAGGCGATCACCCACAAATTCTCCCTCGGCGGGCACGAAGGCTACCTGACCGTCGGTCTCTTCGAAGACGGCACGCCGGGCGAGATTTTCATCGTCATGTCCAAGGAGGGCTCGACGCTGTCCGGGGTGATGGACTGTTTCGCCACCACCGTGTCGCTTGCCCTCCAATACGGCGTGCCACTCAAGGTCCTCGTGAACAAATTCAGCCACGTACGCTTTGAGCCGTCCGGGGTGACGAACAACAAAGAGATCCGATTCGCCAAATCCGTGATCGACTACATCTTCCGCTGGATGGCGCTGAAATTCCTGCCGGCCGAGCAGGCGCAGGAGTTCAAAGTGACCGAGCTGCCGGGGACCAAGCCCGCCACCGCAGCGGCCCCCGCTCCTGCGATGGCGAAGATCCCGGCGGGGAACGGACACACCAATCCCATGGAGCAGCAAGAGCAGGTGACCTTCGTCGCGCAAGCCGACGCCCCCGCCTGCCATGATTGCGGTTCGCTCATGGTGCGAAACGGGAATTGTTATAAGTGCGTGAACTGTGGAAGTACCTCAGGCTGTTCCTGAACTCGCGGATAGCTACACGCGATCCCTCGCAGGGAGGTGCTGAATGGGATGGATGTTGACGCCTGAGCTCTCAAAAAAGTGCAAGCAGTTTGTTATCTCCCATTGGGGCAAGGATGGGCTGGCGCAGATCATGGAGCGTCCAGTGAGCTGGGTCCGTCACGAGGCCAATCCGCACCTGAAACACCTGCGCAGGAAGCGCAAGGATGTCCCGCTGATTGCGGTGCGGGGCAGCGTCAATCGCATTCACCTGGCCCTCTCAACAGAGGGGAAAGGGAGCCACCATGCTTGAGACGCAACCCACACTCGCCCAGAACCCTGAGCCCATTCAATCGATGGGGCGCCTGTTAGTGGATTGGGAAATCCGCGAGTACGCAAAGCGCTACCGGATGCTCGAGCCGTTCGAGGAACAGCTCAAGCGGGACGGGGTCATCTCCTACGGGCTCTCGTCGATGGGGTACGATATCCGGGTCACCGACGAATTTAAAGTCTTTACAAATCTTAAACAGGCGGTCGTCGATCCCAAGCAGTTCAACCCGGATTCGTTCATCGATTTCAAAGGGCTGGTGTGCGTCATTCCGCCCAACTCGTTTGCCCTGGCGCGATCGGTCGAATACTTCAGGCTCCCCCGCTCCGTCATGGGAATCTGCTTGGGCAAATCGAGCTATGCCCGCTGCGGGATCGTCGTCAACATCACACCCCTCGAGCCGGAATGGCAGGGGCACCTGACCATCGAGATCTCCAACACGACGCCGCTTCCGGCGCGGATCTATTCGTTCGAAGGGATCGCCCAGGTGCTCTTTTTCGAGGCGGGATCACTGCCGGAGGTTTCCTACGCCGACCGCAAAGGCAAATATCAAGGCCAGCAAGGCATCACATTACCGAAAGTCTGACGCTTCATGCGGAATGCGGATTGGAGAATTCGGCATAGCAGTTCGCATTCCGAATTCCGCATGGCGCTGATGCTTCGTCCGTATGATTGAGGTTCCCGCCGCGGATTTTTCCCTCCAGGCTTCAGTGTCTTCCGGGCAGACATTCCGCTGGACCGAGCATCAGGGGTGGTTCTACGGTTTCCTCGGCCCGTCCGTCGTGAAACTCCGACAGGCGGACGACATCCTTCTGTGCGAGTCGTCCGACCCCGCCATCACCCCCGAGCGGATCGGCCGCTACTTCGCGCTCGACCTGAACCTGTCCGCGATCCTCTCCTCGATCGATACCGACATGCAGGTCCACCAGGCGATCCTCAAGCACCGGGGATTGCGCGTGCTGCGGCAGGATGCGTGGGAAACGCTCGCCTCGTTCATCTGCGCTTCCTTTAACAACATCAAGCGCATCGAGGGCATGATCGAGCGGCTCTGCCAGGCCTACGGCCGGCCGGTGGCGCTCAACGGCTTTCGCGGGTTCACGTTTCCTCGACCCGAGGCGATTGCCGGCGTGCCGGAGCGGGCGCTGCGAACCCTCGGCCTGGGCTATCGCGCGCCGTACCTCAGGGCGACGGCGCGTCTTGTGGCGGAGGGGAAGTTGCCGGTCGACCAGTTGCGGCGCGTCGACTACGACGCGACGAAGGCCGCGCTCTTACGGTGCGATGGGGTGGGTGATAAGGTTGCGGATTGCGTGGCG
>JACPXS010000023.1 GCA_016196415.1 Candidatus Omnitrophota bacterium | reverse complement strand
TCCGGCACCTGGAAGGACCTCACCGACAACGTGAACGTCATGGCCTCCAACCTCACCAAGCAGGTCCGCGGCATCGTGAAGGTCGTCACCGCGGTGGCGAACGGCGACCTCGCCCAGAAGTTCGTCCTCGAGGCGAAGGGCGAAGTCGCCGCCCTCGCCGACACCATCAACAGCATGACCGACACGCTGCGCACCTTCGCCGACCAGGTGAGACCTCACCGACAACGTGAACCAGCTCGCCGGCAACCTCACCACGCAGGTGCGCGCCATTGCGGAGGTGTCCACCGCGGTGACGAAGGGCGACCTCACCCGGCACATCGCCGTCCAGGCCCAGGGCGAGGTGGCCGCGCTGAAGGACAACATCAACCAGATGATCGCGAACCTCAAGGAGACCACGCAGAAGAACCAGGAGCAGGACTGGCTGAAGACGCACCTGGCGCGATTCACGGAGATGATGCAGGGCCAGCGCAGCATCACCTCGGTGGCGCAGCTCGTCATGTCCGAGCTCACCCCGCTGGTCGGAGCCTACCAGGGGACCTTCTTCATCGTGGGCGACGAGCCGGCCGCCGAGCTGCGGCTCATCGCCAGCTACGCATTTCCGGAAGAGACGGAAGGGGAGCGGGTCTACCGCCTGAAGCAGGGGCTCGTCGGCCAGTGCGCCTTCGAGAAGAAGCGGATCCTGCTCTCCGATGTGCCGGACAACGCCGCGCCCATCAGCTCCAGCCTCGTGGAGGCCCGGCCGCGCAACGTCGTCGTGCTGCCGGTGCTGTTCGAAGGCGACGTCAAGGCGGTCATCGAGCTGGCCTCCTTTGAGCCGTTCAGCGAGAACAGCCTCAACTTCCTCAACCAGCTGATGGACAACATCGGCGTCATCCTCAACATGATCTCCTCCATCGTCCGGACGGAGGAGCTGCTGCAGCAGGTCAAGCAGTCCAACGCCGAGCTGGAGGCGCAGGCCAACGAGCTCAACGAGAAGGCCAAGCTCCTCGAGCTGAAGAACACCGAGGTGGAGCTGGCCAGCCGCTCGCTCGAGGAGAAAGCGGAGCAGCTCTCGCTCATCTCGAAGTACAAGTCCGAGTTCCTCGCAAACATGTCCCACGAGCTGCGCACCCCGCTCAACAGCCTCCTCCTGCTCTCCAAGACGCTGGCCGGCAACAAGGACGGCAACCTCACGCCGGAGCAGGTGACGTTCGCCAACACGGTCTACAGCTCCGGCTGCGACCTCCTCTCGCTCATCAACGAGATCCTCGACCTCTCCAAGGTGGAGGCCGGCAAGATGCGCATCGAGCCGAGCTCCGTCCAGCTGCAGGAGGTGTGCGACCACCTTGAGCAGGCGTTCCGGCCGGTGGCCGAGACGCGCGGGCTGGAATTCTTCGTCAAGGCGGAAGACGGGCTGCCCGCGGCCATGGTGACGGACGTGAACCGGCTCCAGCAGGTGCTGAAGAATCTGCTCTCCAATGCCTTCAAGTTCACCGAGAAGGGCCGGGTGTCGCTGACCGTCGGCTTGGCCGGGGGCCGGCTGGCTCAGCTCGACCGCGAGGACGGCAAAGAGCCGATGCTGGCATTCGCCGTGCAGGACACCGGCATCGGGATCGCGAAGGCCAAGCAGCAGCTCATCTTCGAGGCGTTCCAGCAGGCCGACGGGACGACGAGCCGGAAATACGGTGGGACGGGGCTGGGCCTGACGATCAGCCGGGAGATCGCGCGGCTGCTCGGAGGCCAGATCGAGGTGGCCAGCGCCCCGGGGGAGGGCAGCACGTTCACGCTCTACCTGCCGCAGCGTTACGCCGTGCCGGAGTCGGCGCCCATCGAGCAGGAGCTAGCGGCGCCGGCGCCCATCCCGCCGCTGCCGGAGGATGCGGACTTCAGCGGCAAGACGGTCCTCGTCATCGACGACGACCGGCGGAACATCTTCGCCGTCACGACGGTGCTGGAGGGCCGCGGGTTGAAGGTGCGCTCCGCGGAGAACGGCCGGCTGGGGCTGCAGGTGCTCCAGGAGGCGCCCGACGTGAGCCTGGTCCTGATGGACATCATGATGCCGGAGATGGACGGGATCGAGGCCATCCAGTCGATCCGCCGGATCCCCGAGCTGAAAGAGCTGCCGGTCATCGCCCTGACCGCCAAGGCCATGAAGGGCGACCGGGAGCAGTGCCTGGGGGCCGGGGCGTCGGATTACGTGACCAAGCCGGTGGACCCGGACAACCTCCTGGCGCTGGTGTACGCCTGGCTCAAGAAGGCCGAGCCGGCCGCTGAGCATGCCGCCTGAGTCACCGGTCACCATCCTGCTCGTGGATGACCGCCCGGACAACCTCCTGACCCTCGAGGCGGTCCTCAAGCAGCCGCGCTACCGCCTCGTCACCGCCTCCTCCGGCGCGGAGGCGTTGGAGCGGTTGTCGCAGCACGAGGTGGCGGTGATGCTCCTCGACGTCCAGATGCCGGAGATGGACGGGTTCGAGACCGCCCGGCGCGTCAAGCAACAGCCCCGATTCCGGGACATCCCCATCATCTTCATCACCGCCATCAACAAGGACCCCGTCCACGTCTTCCGCGGGTACGACGCCGGCGCAATCGATTACCTGATGAAGCCGTTCGACGACGACGTCCTGCGGGCCAAGGTCGGGGTCATCGTGGAGCTGTTCGAGAAGACCCGGCGGATCCAGCAGCAGGAGCGGGCCCTGACGTTGGTGAACGCGGAGCTGCAGGAGGAGATCCGCGAGCGCGCCCGGGCGGAGGCGGCGCTGCGCCTGGCCCACGACCAGCTCGAGCAGCGGGTGCGGGAACGCACGGCCGCCCTGGTGGCGTCCAACCAGGCCCTGCACGAGGAGATTGCCGCGCGCCGCCAGGTGCAGGAGGAGCTGGAAGCGTCGGTGCGCGAGAAGGAGGTGCTGCTCCGGGAGATCCACCACCGGGTCAAGAACAACCTCCAGGTGATCTCCAGCCTCCTGAGCCTGCAGTCGACCTACCTCACCGACCCGCAGCTCCTGGAGCTGTTCGAGGACAGCCGTAACCGCATCCGCTCGATGGCGCTCGTGCACGAGACGCTGTACGCCTCGGCCAACCTCTCGAGCATCGACATGGTCTCCTACGTGCGGGACCTCGCGAGCCTCTTGGCGCGCTCGTACGCCGCCGAGGCGGTTCAGCTGCGCCTCCAGGTGGAGCCCATCTTCCTCGGGGTCGACACGGCGATCCCCTGCGGCCTCCTGCTCAACGAGCTGGTGTCGAACGCCTTCAAGCACGCTTTCCCGGACCGGCGCGGAGGCGAGGTGGACATCAGCCTCAGGCGGCTCGCCGAGGACCGGTTCCTTCTGACGGTGCAGGACACCGGCATCGGGGTCCCGCCCCGCGTGAGCCTCTCGAACCCGGAGACGCTGGGGCTGCGCCTCGTGGCGGCCCTGGTGAGCCAACTGCAGGGGGAGATCCAGCTTGACCGCGCCGAAGGCGGCGGGGCGTCGTTCACCATCCGGTTCTCGCCGGTCCAGGCGGCCGTGCGCGACGGCGACCCGGTCGCCGCGTAATCACGGATGCCCAAGACCATCCTCGTCATCGAGGACGAGGCCACGCAGCTCCTGCTCCTGACGCTGCGCCTGCAGGAGCGCGGCTATCGGGTGCTCTCGGCGATGGACGGGGACGAGGGGTTGCGGAAGGCGATGGAGGAGCATCCGGACCTCATCGTGCTCGACCTGGTGCTGCCGGGCCTGAGCGGCCTGGAGGTCCACCGGCGGCTGCAGGCGCACGAGGCAACGCGGGCGATCCCCATTCTCGTGGTGACCGCCTCCCGCCTGCGGCACGTGCTCGCCGAGCGCGGGATGGTCGATGTCGACCGCTGCCTCGCGAAGCCCTACCAGCTCTCGGTGCTGGTGGAGAAGATCGCCGACACCTTGCAGGCCCCCGCGGCCGCCGTCGGTTAGTTCAAGGGTGTAATGGAGGGACTGATCGTGCGGCGTGCTGAGACCGGGCTGAGGATGAGCGACCCTCTTGCACCCGTCGCTCGAGCCTCGCGAGACGCTTCAGGAACGCGGGGAGGCGCGCGAGGGAGGCGAGCTGGTGCTTGGTGCTGCTGATGGGGCGCGCGGGGTAGCCCCACACCGCCTCGCCGGGGGCGACTGACTTGGTCACGACGCTGCAGAGGCCGACCTGGGCGCCTTCGCCGATCGTCACGTGGTCGGTCACGCCGGCCCGCCCGCCGAACACGGCGTAGTTCCCCACGGTCACGCTGCCCGAAAATCCCCCCTGGCCCGTGATGATGACGTGCTCCCCGATGCGGTTGTTGTGCCCGATCTGGACCAGGTTGTCGATCTTGGTGCCGCGCTTGATCAGCGTCGAGCCGATGGTGGCGCGGTCGATGCAGACGTTGCAGCCGATCTCCACGTCGTCCTCGATGATGACGTTGCCCACCTGCGGCACCTTGACGTGGCGCCCCTCGTGGAAGACGTAGCCGAACCCGTCCCCGCCAATCACGGTGCCTCCATGGATGCGCACGCGGCTGCCCACGTGGGTCTGCCGGTAGATGACGACGTTGGGGCCGATGAGGCACTGCTCGCCCACCGAGACCCCGTCCCCGAGCACCGCGCCCGCCTCGATGATCGTGCCCCGTCCGACAGACACCTCGTCCCCCAGGACCGCATGGGCGCGGATGGAAATCCCCTCGCCGAGCTGCACGCGCTCCCCGAGCACCGCGGTGGGATGGATGTGGCCTTCCGGGATGACGGCAGGGTGGAACAGGTCCAGGACGAGGGCAAAGGCGAGCTTCGGGTTCGAGACGCTGATACCCGATTTGCCGCCGAGCTCGCCCACGTCCGAGCACACGATGACCGCCGAGGCGGGCGTGGCCAGCGCCTGCGCCAGGCGTCTGGGGGTGTCGGCAAAGCTCAGCTCGCCCAGCTGGACCGCCTCGAGCGTGTTCACGCCATGGATCAGCGTGGCCCCGTCACCGATCAACCGGCCCTTGAGGTGCCGGGCGATCGCTTCCACCGTCTGTTCCATGGCCCCCTCCCGGGGTGAAGGTGCGCTTACAGCTTGACGACGTTCGCCGCCTGCGGACCCTTCGGGCCGCTGGTCACCTCGAACTCCACGCTTTGCCCTTCCTGCAGCGACTTGAATCCCTCACCCTGGATCGCCGAATGGTGGACGAACACGTCCTTCGAGCCATCCTCAGGGGTGATGAACCCATAGCCCTTCTGGTCGCTGAACCACTTCACGGTACCTTTCGCCATGCCCCGATCACCTCCTCTCAGTCGGTTGCTTACTGCTTGAGCCAATACACGATCCGGCCCTGCGTCAGGTCATAGGGGGAGAGCTGCATGCCGACGGTGTCCCCCTCCAGGATCCGGCGCGACTGGTGGCGGATCTTCCCCGCCACGTAGCCCAGGACCCGGTGGCCGCCCTTCAGCTCGATCCGGAACCGCGCGTTGCGCAGCCGCTCCACGACGCGGCCCTCCACATCGATTGAGTCTTCCTTCGGCATCGTAGCCCCATCAACGCAACACCCGCGGGGCATCTCGCAGCCCCACGGGTTCGCCGGTCAAGTGAAAGCTGAAAAATACCGATTGAGACTACCACCCAGGTTTCGGCCTGTCAACCACAATCCTCCTGGCGTTAGGGCTGCTCGGCGTTGATGAGCCGAAAGGCGAGCGCGGCCAGCGCCCCGCCCGCGAGGTTGGCCGCGAGGAAGATCCACAGGTTGCTCCACGAGCTCAGCCCCATCCAGGCGAGGCCGACGGCCACCGCCGGGTTGAACGCCCCGCCGGAGATGGGCCCGCCCGCATAGGCGGCCGCCAGGAGGGTGAAGCCGATGGCCAGACCGAAGTAGGAGTTGCCCGCGGATGTCTTGGAGGTGGCGACGTTCAGGACGACGAAGGCCAGCGCAAACGTAAAGACGCCCTCCACCAGCAGCGCCGGCACGATGTCGAGCGTCATGGGGCTCACCACGCCCTCCGGCTTGCACAGGCCGACGAGCCCGGCCGCCAAGGTGGCGCCGAGGACCTGGGCGCCCACGTAGGATGGGACGTCTTTCGTGTCACACCTGCCGCGAAGCCACACGGCCAGCGTCACGGCGGGGTTGTAGTGCGCGCCGGAGATGGGGCCCCCGGCGTAGACCATGACCATGAGGATCGCGCCGATCGCCAGCGGCGCCATGGCGCCGGCCCCGGGCGGGATGACCGCCAACCCGATGACCAGCACGAGGAAGAACGTCCCGATCAGCTCGACCGCGGCTTTGCGCATTCTCGGCCTCCTGTGTTGTACGGCGCGCTACGGCCCCTCGGCGCGCCGGGCGCGCAGGCGCAGCTTGGTGTCGGCGATGCGCTTGCGGATGCGCAGCGACTTCGGGGTGACCTCCAGGAGCTCATCCGGGCCGACGTACTCGAGGGCCAGCTCCAGCGTCATCTCGCGCGGGGGCACCAGGGCGTCGGTCGTCTCCTCGCCCTTCGAGCGGACGTTGGTGAGCTTCTTCTGCTTGCAGATGTTCACGTCCACGTCCAGGTCCTTGGCGGCCTGGCCCACCACCATCCCGGCGTAGACCTCCGTCCCCGGCTCGATGAAGAGCTCGCCCCGCGCCTGGGCGTTCAGCATCGCGTAGGCGCTGCTGGCGCCGGGCTCCGTCGCCACCAGGGAGCCGTGCGGCTCCGGAGGCGGCAGGCCGTCCACGAGGGGCTCGTAGGCATCGAACACGTGGTGGACCACGGCGGTGCCGCGGGTCTTCTTCAGCAGGCTGCTCTTGAGGCCCAGCAGGCCGCGGGTGGTGATGAGCGCTTCCAGGTGGATCTCGCTGGTGGGGGTCGGCTGCATGTCCTGGATCTCCGCGCGCCGGCGCCCCAGCTCCTCCAGCACCGTTCCCTGGTAGCCGGCCGGCACGTCGAGCGAGAGCATCTCGTAGGGCTCGCAGCGCACCCCGTCGAGGTCCCGGTACACGACCTCGGGCTGGGAGACCTCCAGCTCGAAGCCCTCCCGCCGCATCGTCTCGATGAGGACCGCGAGGTGGAGCTCGCCCCGCCCGGACACGAGGAACGTATCGGGCCGGTCGGTGTCCGCCACCCGGAGGGCGACGTTCGTCTCCAGCTCCTTCATGAGCCGCTCGCGCACCATCCGGGAGGTCACGTAGCGGCCCTCCCGGCCGGCGAAGGGGCTCTTGTTGACCGCGAAGGTCATCCGCAGCGTCGGCTCCTCAATCGCCACGTGCGGCAGCTGCACCGGCCGCTCGGGGTCCGTGATGGTGTCGCCGATGCCGATCTCCTCGAAGCCGGCCACCGCCACGATCTCCCCGCAGCCCGCGCCGTCGATCGCCGTCCGCTCCAGGCCCTGGTAGGCCAGCACCGCGGTGGCCGTCCCCGCCTCGCGCCGGCCGTCCGGCGTCAGGCGGAGGATGGGCTGCCGCGTGCGCAGCGACCCTGCGTGGATCTTGCCGATCCCCATCTTGCCCTGGTAGGCGTCGTAGGCGAGCGCCAGCACCAAGAGCTGCAGCGGCTCCTCAGGCTTCACGGTGGGCGCCGGGATGCGCTCGATGATCGTCTCGAACAGGGCCGACACATCACGCCCAGGCTTCGCCGGGTCGCGGGTGGCGGTGCCCTGGGTCGCGGAGGTGTACACGATGGGGAAGTCGAGCTGTACGGAGGAGGCGTTGAGCTCGACGAAGAGGTCGAAGGTGCGGTTGACCACGTCGTCGATCCGGGCGTCCGGCCGGTCGATCTTGTTCACCACGACGATGACGGGCAGGCCCAGGCCGATCGCCTTGCGCAGGACGAACTTGGTCTGCGGCATCGGGCCCTCTTTGGCGTCGACCAGCAGCAGCGCCCCGTCCACCATCCGCAGCGTGCGCTCCACCTCCCCGCCGAAGTCCGCGTGGCCCGGGGTGTCCACGAGGTTGATCTTGTGCTCCCCGTAGCGCAGGCTGCAGTTCTTGGCCCGGATCGTGATCCCCTTCTCGCGCTCCAGGTCCATCGAGTCCATGATCAGGGCCCCCTCGGGCAGCGCGGGGCCGCGCACCGTCTTGGTGTGGCGCAGCATCGCGTCGACCAGGGTCGTCTTGCCGTGGTCCACGTGCGCGATGATCGCAATGTTCCGGAGCCGCGTGGCGTCCATGGGGTTCCCCGAGCGAATCGGCGTGCCGTCGACGGAGGAAGGCACTACTATACCACAAGACGGTAGACGACGGGCCGTCCCGTTGACCGACGGCGGCTGTCAAGACATAGTGTATCCTTAGTGTATCATCGCTGTTACAACGAGGACATGGGAGCAGGTCACTGCCCCTTTAGGAACTGGTCGATGATCGGCTGGACGACCCGCTCTTTGTGGAGCTCAAAATAGTCAAACAGGACGGTCAGTTCGGAAACCGCCGCATGCACCAGATCGATGAGCTTGGACTCGATATCCCCCAGGCGCTCCCGGATGCTGGTGTCGATTTCATTCTCGACGCAGACGCGGCGCTCGAGAACCTCAAACGGCACTGCTCGCTCCGGATGTGCAGCGGTCAGCATGCGCCCGCGCAACCCAGTGTATCGGATCCGTACAACGACCCGCTCGCCATCCGGAATTCCCAACGCCCCATACAGCCGGCGGATCCTCAGGAGCGTCTCCGCCGTCCGGACGATACGCGTATCCAGGAAGATTTTGCCCTCCGAGCGAACGTCCTCAAATAGCGTCTTCAACAGGTAAAAGACCAGGTCGCTTCTGAGCGCCCAGTAATCGTACTGGGACTTGTCATCCACGAGGACGCTAGCGCGGATGCCGTCCTGATAGGCCTTCGGCTCAAACCCCGGCCGGTCCAACACCACCCCAATCGGCCAGCCAAACGAATGGATCTGTGTCTTTTCCATGGCTTGCCGCAACGCATCTTGTCGATGCTTGAGGGTTTCTCCAGCAGCTGAGCGCCATGCGTCCTGTTGCGCATTCAGCACCTTGTCGGGACAATGCGCCGTCACTTCCATCAGGCATTTGTCCAGCCGGTTCGCTTTGGCAATCTCTGTGGCTGCGTGGCGCTCGCTCTCGACCCAAGCATTCAGCTGCGTATAGTCTTCGGCGACTCTCCGATTCTCGGCATTCGCCTTGCGTGGCGGCCGCAGAATGATATCGAACTCGCAGTTGGCCGCTTTAGCGAACTTCCGAAGGTAGTCCAGGGTCGGTTTTTCACGCCCGCTCTCGATGCCGGAGACAAACTGCTGGCTGCATTCCAGCGCGTTGGCCAGCGCCGCCTGAGACAAATGTGCTTCTTCCCGGCAGGACCGGAGCTTGGCCAATAGGTTCTTGATGAATGGATCCGGCTCACTCGGTTCTTCCTGCCTGACCCGCACGCCGGCCTTGCGCAATTCCCTGAGATAGCGCTCATACGTCGCCCGCCAGAAGGCCGCCTGGTCCTTCGTCCATTCATCCTTGCTGATCTCCCGCTGGATCGCGCGGAATCGCCGGCAGAAGGCCACCGGCGTGATAAGGGCGAAGACCTCATCAGGATCCTTGGTCCTAGCCAGCAGTTTGCCGGCCACCCGCGCAAACCGCGGGTTGCGCTCATCGGCCAGGATTGCCTTGATGGTCTCGAAGGGAATCCGCAGATCCCAATACCAGTTGGTGGTCATTGTGATACGTAGACTCGGTTGAGGCGATCGTAGATCTGGTCCTCAAGGTGGCGGAGGATCCGCTTGGTGTCGCAGCCCGGAGCGACATCCAGCAGCGCAAACGCCGTGTCTTGGCGCGTCATCGCCTGCAGCCAGCGCGCCAGCCTGGCATAGTCCTCGCGGCCGAAATGCGCCGGGAACCATTCATGCAGCGGAGCGCGGTGCGCCGATAGATACCAGAGATCAAACATATCCTTAGCTTCCTGCCGGCCCCCACTAAGCTCCTGCCCTGTAGGTGACTGCTTGCCCCGCCACCCGATCACGGCGCGCAGCGTGCGCAGGTAGATGTCGTCAAGCGACGCGATTCCATCCGGCCCAACCGGATGCAGCAGGCGGTCGAAGTCCTCAATCAGGTCGACCTTGAGTAGATCCTTCGTGCTCACCTGGAAATTGTAGAAAGCTACTCCAGCCTGGCGAGGCTTGCGCTGCTCCGACAGCAGCTTGGCGGGGAACCCTGTGGCTGCTGTGATGTGCTTGGCCAGCGTTCGATGAAGCGCCTGAGTCCACCGCTGGGTGAAGAAATCCAGATCCTCCGAATAGCGATGCCGACAGCGCATGGCCAAGGCCGTTCCTCCGACCAGGTAGACCTGGCTACTGGAGGCTGCCACAGTTCGCAGGATCTGTGCTTGGGCCTTACGGAGTGGTTTACTCATATAGACTAGCTATAGCTAGTAAACAATAAGTACTATATCATGATAGACAAGCTATAGCTAGTTATATCTATATGAAAGCCACTACCCTTTACAGGATAGTAAGTTAAGTGGTGAATAAAAATTGCGGGGACGACGGGGCGATTCTAGAACTGCTGATCCGGCTTGGCAGGCGTTCTTGGCGGAGTTCAGGGCGTGGTGTGCAGCGTTGTCAGTCAACTGAGGGAGCGATAGGTAGCGTCTCGGGGATTTCGGGTGGGCACGATACTCAACTCAGTGGAGCGGAAATTCGCTCCTTGCAGATTCGGTATCGCGTCCCAAGAATTTCGATGCCAGTCTACTTCTTCTTTCCAGAGATGCTGATAGCGGACTCACGCTTGAGCAAGTCCAAGAACTTGTTGAATTCCTTAATCTCTGAGACAGCGACCTGTCGCGAGGGGATTTCGATCCGGGTTGCGACTTTGGCTTTGTCCTTGCCCTCAATACTGATGGTGCGCGTCATCGCTCCGTAATCATGGATAAATGTGACGTTTGGACCGCCGCTGACCAAAATCCAATGTCCGGCCGTATCGATTTGGTGATTCGATTCGATTCGCAGGCCGGGAAAGAAGACGCCGTACAGCTTGTTCTTCACGTAGAGGCTTTCAATTTCGTCCAGAACCCATGCATCGTTCTCGGCATAGTTCAAGTCATCCTCGACATCAGCAAGCGCCTCAAACTCCGTTACGGAGGACAACCGCACGTCTTCTCCCACCTGCTCGATCCCTTGAAACTCGAACACAGGCTCCGCAAGGTCTGACACCGTCTTCCGATACTGCTCAGACGCCCAGCGGACTATGTCTGCGTTGGTATTGCCGGCCAGGGTGCCGCGGAGCGCTCCGGCGTACGCCCCACGGTATTTTCTGACTTGTGACTCTCGCTGTCCCCCCTTAGTCGTAAAGCGGATGTCGGTGTCGATGGCCATATCCCAGCGATACTTTTGCATCGGGATCGTGGACGGCACGCCTCCGGGGACGAGCGCCAAGGACGCCGCGCCCTGAATCCAGGCGGGAATGGTCCGCCAGTCCGTATAGGAGTCTGTCGCATCCAAGCACTTTTCTTCTCCCTGATAGTCAAAGCACACAACCATGTGGTCGAAGTACCAGGGAGATGGCACCAGCAGACTGTCAGGCTTCCTGATGTTTGTAGCCACAAGAACCGGGTACGCGTTGATTCCGATGCGGTCCAGGAGATGCATCAGGACCGTCGACTTGTCCTTGCAATCGCCGTATCGATTTCGAAGCGTGTCGGCAACGGCATGCGGCTTGATTCTGTGAGCCGCCTCTGACATCGAGACATACCGAACTTTTCGAGCAACAAAGTCATGTAGGCGGCCGATCCTGTCCTCCAACGAGCCCTTCCCCTCGAGGATGACTGCCAATACCTTCTCTGCGCCTTCATTGGCCCGAACCGCCGCATCAAGCCCTGGCCTGAGGCGGTCGGCCACCTCCGACCATTGACGGATATCGCTGATGGCGATGTGCCCCAACTCATCCTGCCAAAAGACAACATGGTCGGTTTGCGCGGCAGGGATATCGCGCCCGACGCACACTAGCGATCCGGTGCCCGCCTCGCACGTGGCCCATTTGCTGGATGACGTCCAGAGCACTGGTTCATTCGGCTTCCAGGTGACTCTGAGCTCGAACAGAGTTCGTGCGACCAGCTGTTGAGGGAACACACGTTCCGACCAGCCCATGCCCTCGTAGTCCCTCTGAGACGTGATCTCATAGTCCAAAATCGCCAGGCTGCCAGTTTCCAGGCCTGAGAAGGAGATCACGAGTTCTTTCTCGTCAGTGAACATGTCGTAACTGTCGGTATCGATCACTTGCTGCCTTGCCGGGTCAAACGGGATCCGCTCACCCTTCGCTGTCAGGACCGCCGCTTCGTGCACGGTGACGCGTTCTGTCAGGGCGTCAAACCGGATGGTCTTCGTCCCGTAGCTCTGGATGGCTTCGACATTGGCAAAATGCCAGGCATTCGTCACACGCTTCGTCACTTTCTTGTCTCCCACATCAATGCGGGTGCGATTCAGCAACTGCGACAGGCCAGTGTCATCATCGCCTACGGAGGGAATTGGCAGGCCACCCAGCTCCTGAATCAAGCCGTCGTCTCGATTCAGCCGCCAGCTCACAGGCGCCTCTGCGTCAGCCGGGCGGGCAGCCAGCAGACACAACAGGACGCTTAGCGCGTGCCAGCCGGATCTCATAGGGGCTCAAACTCGCCTGCCATGCGCCTGAAGTCCCGCTCGTGGACTGCAAACGAGCGACGCACAGAGGAAAGCGTCCCCCGCAATTCATAGAGGCCCTCGTCCGTCTCCACGAGCGTATGGGTAATGAGGGTCGGGATCCCCAGCTCTCTACCGACACACTGGATGCGTGAAATGACGGCCAGTCGCCGTGCCGCCAACGACCGCACTTCCGTGCACCTGCCGCCCTTCAAGAGCTCCTGGCTCTCCACAGTCCTCGACCGCGTCATCTCTGCGAGGCTGATACTCCGATCATACTTGAAAACGAGAAAGAACATGTCCTGCAGCGGCCCTTGAAGCTCGAGCACAGCATTGCCGTCCGAATGGGTGCCGATCTTGACAACCGACCACCCCTTTCCCGCAATTGGAAATCGGAAGATACCTTTTGGGTCCGTATAAGTAGAGCCAGCCACCAATGATTCTATGTGCCGCATCCCGATCGATCTCATAAGCAAGACGCCGCTCCCGGTGAGCATCAAGGGCAGGCCCACGACCACGGCGATCCACTCCATGACGGAATAGTTTCGTCGCGAGCCCTTGTAGGTGACGCCTCCGATCGCTTCCTTCACGTGATTCACATGCCACTGCAAGACCGCGAACAAGCACGCCCATCCCGTCATCGCAGCGGCTGATGCCCAACCGGGAAGCTCGACTCGGTTTCCGATCATGGACACCACCGTCACACCAATCACGGCGAACACCCAGGTGCCGCGCCATCCGTCCCAAGTCGACGTCCTGTTTCGTTCAGCGAGTACGTTCCATTGTTTGAGAAAGCGGGGCAGAGCCACGATCTGCGCAAGGGCGACATGCGGGACGAAGAACCACAGCCAAGGGGTGAAGGTCTTTCCCAATAGCCGATTGACCTCTCGGGCTCGGAGAACAAACCAGATGCACGTGTACAGCCCTGCCGTCGAGAAATGGAGGATGAATTCCATCCAGGGCGCTCGCGGCGATCGGATTACGATGTCTCTGCCAGCTGTCTCAACGTGCAGGGGAGCTTCTTTGGACACCATGCTTCTTTTCCGGGATCCTTCTGCGATGTGCGGGGAATGAGTGCACTAAGAAACGAGTCTATTGTAAGACGGAAGCGATAGCAATGGCAAATCCAGTTCACAATTGCGATGGATACGAACCGTAAAGAAGAGTGCCAGGCGTGGCACAGGCCATATTTCAAAGCGAAAAACGCCAGCTACGGCAAACCGTAACTGGCGTTATCACAAGTAGTAGAGATAAGAACGGGGACGACGGGGCTCGAACCCGCGACCTATGGCTTGACAAGCCATCGCTCTAACCAAGCTGAGCTACGTCCCCAAAGCTGAAGCGCAGCGGAGAGGCCCGGGAACGACGAGCTAGAGGCCGCCGACCTGCTGGGCGGCGAGATCGCCGACGACCGGCAGCTTGAACCACTCCCCCTGATAGGCCTTGACCATGCAGACGATCCACAGGCCCAACCCCAGCAGGTTGAGGAGGATGATGAGCAGGTTCAGGATGGGGATGAACCCCAGCACCAGCCCCAGGACAAAGAGCCCGCCGGATAAACAGATCGACTGCATGGCGTGGAACTTCACGAACTTGCTCTCCTTCTCGATCAGGAAGAACACGAGCCCGCTGACGAACCCGACGAGGTAAGCGAGCAGGGCCGCGACATTCGGTTGCAGCCCGGTGGAGCTCTTCCCGAGGTCCGCCATCCCTCCTCCTCATCTTGGCGTCCAGCGATGACGTGGGCGATCCTGGATTCGAACCAGGGACCTACGGAATGTAAATCCGTCGCTCTAACCAACTGAGCTAACCGCCCCGAACTACTGTGTAATGTGAAAAGTGGAATGTGTAATGTAAGAA
>JACPXS010000014.1 GCA_016196415.1 Candidatus Omnitrophota bacterium | reverse complement strand
GGCTCAAGGTTCAAGGGAACCGCCGTGCTCGACGGAGGCTGCTTCGAGCCTCCTTGAACCTTCAACCTTGAACCTTGAACACCCGTCATTTTGATAGGCGCTCTTAAAACACCGCCGTCCCGCCGGCATCGAACGCTCCGCGCACAAGCTCAAGATTCGAGACGCGGCCAGCTTGCCAATCAATAGCCACCACATCAAAGCGAATTTCAGGGGGCCGCTCCCGCAGTCGATGGAGGTACCATCGGGCGGCTCGCAGGAGGCGTCGTTGCTTGCGCTCACCCACGGAAGCCAGTGATCCGCCCCATTGCAAGGATGAGGCCGATCGCACCTCGACAAAGCACAGGGTCGCGCCTTCCCGGGCCAGGATGTCGATTTCTCCAACCGGAAACCGCACATTGGTTCGTTCGATGACATAGCCTTGCGCGCGCAGAAA
This sequence comes from Candidatus Omnitrophota bacterium, assembly GCA_016196415.1. The sequence goes on along the minus strand of JACPXS010000014.1, from coordinate 4,850 downwards.
CTCCAGCGCGACGCGCTCGCTGCGCCGGCCCAACTGGTGGCGAGGATCCGCGTCGACCATCACGTTGGGACCCCCGACGAGGCGGCGAGCGATGGCGCCAGATGCCGGGGTTGTTCCCCGTCGCTCCAACGCGCAACGGGTTGAGTCATCGCCACCGCTCGAACAGGCTGGAAACTCATCCGATGAAAGACGGAAGGCCCGAACTGCCGCAGGCGCGCTGCGTGCACGGCGGTGCCGTAGCCGTTGTGCTGATTGAAAGCGTAGCCGGGGGACAACTCATGGTAAAACGCCATGAGACGGTCGCGAAACACTTTGGCGATGATCGAGGCGCAGGCGATCACATAGCTGCGCTGGTCGCCATGCACCAGCGGCCAGCACGGAAGGCTCACAGCCGGGGGGACGGAACCGTCAACGAGCACGATATCGGGCGGGCGAGGCAAGTCCTGAATGGCCAGGCGCATTGCCAGCAGGCTCGCGCGGAGGATGTTCCACTGGTCGATCTCGTCAGCGCAGACGATTCCAACCCCGACCTCCGCCCGCTCACGGATCACGCGAAAGGCCCGCTCGCGCTGGCCGCGCGTGAGCCGCTTGGAATCATCGATCCGAACAGGCAGGACGCTCGCTCGGAGGATTACCGCCGCAGCCACCACCGGCCCGGCCCAGGGTCCGCGTCCGGCCTCATCGACGCCGGCGATGCGTCGGAAGCCCCCGGCGCGGGCTGCGGCCTCAGGCCCGCGGCGTGACGGAGCCTGCGGCGTTGGGGGCGGAGGGGACAGCGCCTTCGGCTTTCTCGACATCCGCTTCGGTCTCCGAAGGCTTCGCGCTTGTCACAGAGCCTCCAGCGGACTTCTCCATCGACGCCGAGCCCTCAGCCGAGGCAATGCGCGTTTTTCCGACCGCGTCTCGAAGGAAGTAGAGTCGAGCGCGCTTCACCTTGCCCTTGCGGAGGACCTCGATCCGGGAGATGATCTTCGCGTCGAGGGGAAACACGCGCTCCACGCCCTCCCCGTACGTCACGCGACGGACGGTGAACGTCTGTGAAGGCCATGCCCCACGATGGCGAATGACCGTCCCCTCGAATTGGCCGAGCCGCTCTTTCCCCTGCTCGATGATTCGATACCACACCCGCACCTCATCCCCGGGCCCGAACTCGGGGCCTGGGGAGACGGGCGTGTCGCGATGCACGTGCTTGAGCCACTCCATCATCGTCCTCGCTGTTCACGACGCTTGGAATACCACCATCAGATTCGCGAACGTTATGGAGCACGCCGGCCGTTCGCGTGTGGAGCCCCCTGGGCATGCCCGGGGTTCCTTTTGGGACGCCCCCTGAGCGAAGGCCCCCGGCCATGGTCGGGGGCCAAGTCGAAGGGACGCTTGGCAACCAAATCAGGACGAGCGACGACGGTTCTTGCCACCGACTGCAGCTTCCGCCACTGGGCGATTCGCTCATGGTCGCCGGATCGCAGCACCGCAGGCACCGCCATCCCTCGATAGAGCGGCGGCCGCGTGTACTGGGGGTACTCCAACCATCCGGACGAAAAGGACTCTTCCTCCGTGGCCTGCGCATGGCCAATAACCCCGGGGATGAAGCGCGCCACCGCGTCAATGAGGACCATCGCCGGCAGCTCCCCGCCGGTCAGCACGTAATCGCCGATGGAGATGCACTGGTCGACCAGCGCAGCCCTCACCCGCTCATCAACCCCTTCGTAGTGCCCGCAGATGAGAATCAGATGCTCCGTGGTCGCAAGGCGTTGCGCCAGCGCGGAGGAGAGCGCCTCTCCTTGGGGGCTCATCAGCACGGTCTGACAACGCCCTGCCTGCGCCGACCCAGCCGAGTGCGCACAGGAGCGCTTGACCGCCTCCACCGCTTTCACCAACGGCTCGACCATCAGGATCATTCCAGGACCGCCTCCGTAGGGGCGATCATCCACGGTGCGGCGCTTGCCGCGCGCATAGTCGCGAAGATCATGGGTCGCAACACGCAACCGTCCGTTGGCTTGGGCGCGCTTCAAGATCGACGCCCCCAGCACCGGAGCAAACATCTCTGGAAAAATCGTCACCACATCAAGGCGCATGGATGCGCTTCATCCATCATTCAGGTCTTGGCAGCAGCGACCGAACGGTTCTTGAAGCGTTTCACAAGGTGCGAAACCGCCTCCGAGACCTGCGCGCCGGATGAGACCCAGAACACCAGGCGGGATTCATCGAGTGAAAAGCGCGGCGGCTCATACGAGGGGTCATAAGAGCCTAGCGTTTCCAGGATGCGGCCCCGTTGCGAGCGGGTCCCCTCTGTGGCGACGATCCGGTGATGCGGCGCCTTCTTGGTCCCTCGCCGCTGCAATCGAATGACCACCATCGACTACGCTCCTCTCGTGTGCAAGGCAGCCCTCATGCCGCTTGGCTTGTGCGACGAATGTCTAGCCGCTCGATAGGCGTTGGATCTTTGCCCCAATGCGGGTCAATTGGATCTCAAGGTCCTGATAGCCGCGCTGGAGGTGCTCCAGGCCGCTCAGTTCAGTCTGGTGCTCCGCCACCACCCCCGCGAGGACCAATGCGGCTGAAGCCCGGAGATCTGGCGCAGTCACCGGGGCCCCGGAGAGCCGTTCGACCCCCTTGACGATGGCGCTGGAGCCTTCGCGCGTAATCAATGCCCCCATGCGGTTGAGCTCCGAGATGTGCATAAAGCGCTCTGGGTAGACTTTCTCCGTCAGCACGCTGACTCCGTGCGAGACCGCCATCAGCGCCATCATCTGCGCCTGAAGGTCGGTCGGAAATCCCGGAAATGGCAGCGTCGTGATATCGACCGCTCGGAGCGGCTCACTCGCCTGCACCCGAATGGCGCCGTTTTGCTTCTCGATCGTCAGGCCCGCCCCAGAAAGCTTATCGATCACCGCGCCGAGGTGCTCGGCCCACGCCCCCTCAATGCTGACGTCGCCGCCGGCGATCCCTGCGGCGATCATCAACGTCCCTGCTTCGATCCGATCCGGGATGATCCGGTAGCGCACCCCCCGAAGTCGCTTGACCCCCTCGATGCGAATGACCGGGCCGCCATGGCCTTCGATCCGCGCCCCCATCGCGATGAGGAAATTCGCCAAGTCCACCACTTCCGGTTCGCACGCGGCATGTTCAATGACGGTCATCCCGACGGCCAGCGAGGCGGCCATCATCACATTGGCGGTGGCCAGCACGGAGGAACCGAACGCGCCACCGAGATGCACGCGCGCGCCGCGCAACTGCGCTCTCGTCGCGACGATGTAGCCGTGCTCAATCGTGAAGACCGCCCCAAGCGCCTGCAGGCCTTTAAAATGGAGATCGACTGGCCGAGGCCCGATGACGCAGCCTCCCGGCATCGACACCTGCGCGCTCCCGTGGCGGGCCAGGAGCGGACCGAGGACGCAGATCGAGGCCCGCATCCGGCTCACGAGATCGTACGGGGCGACCGATCCCGTGTAATGGTTCGGGCGGATGGTCAACCGATCGCCCGAAAACTCCGCGCTGACGCCGAGCTGGCGCAGGATTTCGATCATCGAGATGACGTCGGTCACCTGGGGAACGTGCTCGATGATCGAGGGCTCTTCCGCCAGCAGGCAGGCTGCCATAATCGGCAGCACCGCGTTCTTCGCCCCGTTGACGGTGACGGTGCCGCGGAGCGGCCCGCTGCGTTGAATCAGCAGTTTCTCGCTCATGCCTGAGCCACCCGCGCCATCAAGATCCCCCGGGGGCGACCGGCCAAGTCGTGCAGCGGTTGGGCCTGTGCCACCCACGAGGCTGTCGCGGCCAACCGGAGGAGATCGTTTACCTGCTCTTCGCCGCACTCCATCGCGAGGATGCCGCCAGGCCGCAGCGCCCGGGGCGCCTGCGCCAGGATCTCCAGGAGCGCGCGCATGCCATCCGGCCCGCCGTCGAGACTGATCCGGGGTTCCTGTTGAACATCCAGCGGAAGCTGATCGACCCGCGCACTGGGGATGTACGGTGGATTGGACACGATCCCATCAACGCTGCCGGCCAGCGGCTCAGTCCATCGTCCCTGAATCCACCGGACCCGTGAGGCCAAGCCGTGTCGCATGGCGTTGTGCACCGCGACGCACAGCGCGTTCCATGATAGCTCAATTCCAACCGCTGCACAAGTTGGAAACACACGCGCGAGCGTCAGCGCAATGCAGCCGCTGCCAGCGCCAAGATCCACCACTCGCAGCGGCCGGCCAAGCCTCGCGGCCAGCGGCCGGAGTGCCTGGATCGCCGCCTCGAGGACCGTCTCCGTTTCTGGACGGGGAATAAAGGTCCCCGGGGCCACCGTAAAGCGCGCCCCAAAAAACTCGGCTTCTCCCAGGAGGTATTGGAGCGGCGCGCCTGAGGCCCGGGCCTCAATCTGCGAGAAGAACCGCTCCGTGGTGTGCGGCGCAATGGCGGATTCCCGGAGATAGACCTCAAGCGGGGTGGAGTCCATCAGCCGGCTCAAGAGCCATGCAGCCTCATGCCGGGCATGCGCCATGCCGGCCGCCTGGAGCCGACGCGCCCCCTCCCGAATCACGTGATGCACGGTGCCTCGCTGCGCCATCAGCGGTCCGAGAAGCGCTGCTCCTGCTCGGTCGCGATCAACGCATCGGTGAGCTCTTCCAGCGCGCCGTTCATGATGAAATCCAGCTTGTGCAACGTTAAGCCGATCCGGTGATCCGTGACGCGCCGGTCGGGAAAGTTATACGTTCGAATCTTCTCGCTCCGATCGCCGGTGCCCACCTGCCTGCGACGCTCTGAGGCGATGTGCTGTTGGCTCGTCTGTTGGAGTTGATCGAGCAAGCGCGCCCGGAGCACCCGTATCGCCTTGTCTTTATTCCGCAACTGGCTGCGCT
>JACPXS010000013.1 GCA_016196415.1 Candidatus Omnitrophota bacterium | reverse complement strand
GGGATGATCTTGAGCTCGCAAGAAGGAGGCTGAAGAAGGTGATGGCACAATGAGAGGCTTCGACAAGCATCTGCATGAATTGCTGGAAGCGCACCCGGAAGTGGCGTTGGAGCACGCCAAGCTGTTCGCGGAACTTCCGCTGCCGACGCAGCTGGCCATTATGCGTCGCCGAAGGAAGCTATCTCAGCGCGCCTTGGCAAGAAAGCTGAGGGTGCGTCAGCCTCATGTGGCTCGTACCGAGAGTGTCCGCCACGACCCACGCATCTCCTCGGTTGTCCGAGCCGCTAAAGCGGTCCGCTGCCATGTTCTTCTGGTGCCTGATGAGGAGTTAGGACGACTTGCCACAGCCTGATGGTAACCGGGCGGGGAATTCTGGTGACACAGTTCCCGTAGACACCCTGTTGGTCTTCCAGGCGCTGGCTGAGGGGTTGCAGGTGGCGCTGGCAGGAGCATAGGCACAACAGGGCAGCGGAAATTCAGGAGAAGGGACAATCTGTGCGGTACATCCTGCAAACGGTTGCTGTGATAACTGTGTGGGTCGCTTCGTCCTCCAGTGGTTCTGCTTGTTCGTGCGCTCCGTGGCCCGCGCCTGAGAAGGCACTGCAGGAGGCTGACGCGGTGTTTCTTGGCTCGGTGGTCGATTTCGAAGTGCAGGGAAACCCAGAAATCATCGATATGGGTGACGGACAGCGGAGTGTGGCCCACCGAGGTGGGCGACGGGCCGTATTTCGTGTGAGGACGGCATGGAAGGGGCCGCATGAGAAAGAACTGGTTATTCAGACAGGCGAGGGTGGGGGGGATTGTGGCTTTGACTTCGTTGTCGGTCGGGAGTATTTGGTCTATGCCTACAAGGTGGCTGATGGTTATGGCACAGGCATTTGTTCTCGGACACGCGATGTTTGGTTTAGCAATAGGTCGGATGCCAAAGAAGACTTTCAGGCTCTGGGGCCAGGGACGCCAATAGAACAATAGCCTTAATCCTATGAGACGTACGGTCTACCTTCAAACCTATGGATGCCAGATGAATGAACGAGACTCTGAGGAGGTCTTGGGTATGTTGGCTTCCCAGGGTTATGAGATCGCCGAGGAGCCGGGGCGGGCGGACGTCATCCTCCTGAATACCTGCTCGGTAAGGCAGCATGCGGAGGAGCGGGCGTTTGGGAAGATGGGGGAGCTGTCGGTGCTGAAGCAGGAGCGGCCGGAGCTGGTGCTGGGGATCATCGGGTGCATGGCGAAGCTGCGCCAGGAGGAGATCTTCAAACGGCTGCCGAAGGTGGATCTCGTGGCCGGCCCCGCAGAGCTGTATGACCTGCCGTACCTGTTAGCAGAGATCCAGGAACAACGCCAGCAGGCTCAACTTCAACTTCCCCATTCCCCATTCCCCATTCCGCATTCGCGGGTGATGGCGGTGGGACGGCCGTTCCGGCCTCTCGATCAGCGGCCGGCTGGAGATTACCGGACGCCTGGCGTCACCGCCTTCGTCACCATCCTGGAGGGCTGCGACAAGGCCTGCACGTACTGCATCGTGCCCAAGACGCGGGGGCAGGAGATCTCGCGGCCGGCGGAGGAAATCCTTGCGGAGATCAACCGCCTGGTGGAGGCGGGCTACCAAGAAGTGACGCTGCTGGGACAGAACGTCAACTCGTACGGCAAGCGATTTCCGGACGGGTCGGGCTATCGAGGGCCGCTGGGTCGGCTGCGGCTGCTCGAGGAAGATCCCGACAGCTTGCTGGATTTCCCGCAGTTGCTCCGCCTCATCGATGCCTCCCTTTGGGGTCAGACCTCGATCGGGGTCAGACCCCTCCCGCGGGTGCGCTTCACGACCAGCCATCCGTTTGACGCGACCGAGCGGCTGTTCCACGCGATGCGCGAGTGCGAGTCGGTGTGCGAATGGCTGCATCTGCCGGTCCAGTCCGGCTCCACGCGGATGCTGCGCGCGATGCGGCGCGGCTATACGGCCGAGGCGTATCTGAAGAAAATCGAGCAGCTGCGGCAGCTCGTGCCGGCCGTGAGCCTCTCGACCGATCTCATTGTGGGGTTTCCGGGGGAGACGGAAGAGGATGTCGAGGCGACCGCGCGATTGATGCGCGAGGTGCGCTATGACATCGCCTACCTGTTCAAGTACTCCCCTCGCCCCGGCACCGAGGCGGCCGCGCTGGAGGATGACATCCCGCAGGAGGTGAAGGAGGAGCGCCATCAGCGCCTGTTGGCGCTGCAGGACGACATCGTGCAGGAGAAGCACCGGGATTTTGAAGGACGGGTGGTTGAGATTTTAGTTGAAGGCAGGGGGAGGTTTGCGGGACAATGGTTTGGTCGGACCCGAGGCGCCTACGGGGTGATCATCGAAAGCCCTGACGCGCTGCTCGGGCAGACGGTGCAGGCGAGCATTACCCGGGGTACAGGACATACCTTATTCGGGGAGGTGGTATGCCGCGCGTCATCGCCCTCGTCGGGCCCACCGCCATCGGCAAATCCGCCATCGCGGTTGAGGTCGCCCAGGCGCAGGGAGCCGAGGTTGTCTCCTGCGACTCGATGCAGGTCTACCGTCAGATGACGGCCCTGACGCAGGCTCCCACCCATGGCCAGCGCACCCAAGTGCAACACCATCTCGTTGACTGCGTCGAGCCGACGCACGCCTTCAGCGTCGGCGAATACCGCAAGATCTCAACGCCCATCATCGATCGACTTCTCTCGCACGGCAAGCGCGCGCTCCTGGTCGGGGGCACCGGGCTCTACCTGAAAGCGCTGACCGACGGGCTGTGCGATGCGCCGCCGGCCGATCTCAAGATCCGAGAGCAGTTGTGGGTCGAGTGCCACGGAGTGGGCAGCTCGATTCTGCACGACCGGCTCCAGGGAGTCGATTCCGCGGCGGCCGCTCGCATCCACCCGAACGACGCTCGGCGGATCATCCGCGCGCTCGAAGTGTACGCGCTGACCGGACGGCCCATCTCCAGCTGGTGGCGGGAAGCGAGAGCCGAGCTTGGCCAGGGACAGAGCCTCATCATCGGCCTGACTCGCGATCGAGACGCGCTCTACCGGCGCATCAACGATCGGGTGCTCCACATGATCTATGAGCAAGGGGTGATCAATGAGGTGCGGGGTTTGCTGCGGCTGCCGCTCTCCCGGACTGCGCGGCAGGTGCATGGGTTGGCCGATCTCGAGCGGTACCTGGCCGGCACCGCCAGCCTTAAAGAGACCATCGCCGCGTGGCAGCAGCGGGTGCGCAACTACGCGCGGCGCCAGCTCATGTGGTTCCGGCAGACGCCCCGCATCCAGTGGATCAACATCCCCGCCGAGGAGCACCCCTGGGAGACCGCCGAGCGCATCGGGGATCTTGTGCGACGCAACCGCACGCCGCGCGTGGAAGTTGGTCAATAGGGTCAGCTCGTCAGTCTCACCCTGCCCTGCCTCCCCGTTGGCTTGTGGCGCAGGCGTGATCCGCCTCGGAACAATAGAAGCGTCCCCGATGTTCCGGGGTAAAGGACAGCAACCCCCCAACGTTCCTCATGGCAGCTGAGCGGTCGGTGTTGGTGACGGTCCAACTGGATCCTCGCTTCTCGAGAGGTCACGCGAGGTGGTCGTTGGTCGATGAGGCCGCCGAGTTGAGGGAATTGGCGAGTTCTTCGGGATGCCAGATCGTCGAAGAGATCAGCGCCAAACGGCACACGCCGGTAGCCGGCACCTTCCTGGGTCTTGGGAAGCTCGAAGAGATCGCTCAGCTCACCGCGCAACGCCAAGCGCAGATGGTCATCGTGAACCAGGAGCTTTCCCCGGCCCAGCAGCGCAACATCGAAGAGTGCGTCGGCGTCAAGACGATTGACCGCACCCAGCTCATCCTCGATATCTTCGCGCAGCGCGCCAGCTCCCAGGAAGGGAAGGTGCAGGTCGAGCTGGCGCAGCTTCGCTACCTGCTCCCTCGACTGGTGGGCAAGGGCATCATGCTCTCCCGCTTGGGCGGTGGCATCGGCACGCGGGGCCCTGGGGAACAAAAGCTGGAAGTGGACCGGCGGCGCATCAGGGTGCGCATCGCGCGCCTCAACGATGAGCTGCAACAGCTTGGCCGGCGTCGCGGAGCCACGCGCGCCCGGCGCAAGGAGACCCAAGTTCCGGTCGCTGCGCTGGTGGGGTACACCAACGCCGGAAAGACCACCCTCCTGAATCGCCTGACCGGCGCTTCCGGCACCGCTCGGAATCAGCTGTTTACTACGCTGGATCCGCTGGCGCGGCGCGCGCGGCTTCCAAGCGGAGAAACGCTCGTCGTGACCGACACCGTGGGGTTTCTCCATCATCTGCCGCACCATCTCATCGAGGCGTTCAAGGCGACCCTCGAGGAGGCGCGCGATGCGGATCTGTTGTTGCACGTCCTGGATGCCAGCCATCCGCTCATCTCGGAGCATGCGATCGCGGTTGAGGAGGTGCTGGGACAGCTCGGCCTGAACGAAACGCCGGCAATTACGGTGCTCAACAAAAGCGATTGCGTCACGGAGGCCGGTCGCTTAGCCGCCCTGCAGCGGGCCTATCAACCGGCGGCAGTGATCTCGGCCAAGACCGGTCAAGGCCTTGAGGAGCTGCATGCCCTCATGGCGGAGCATCTCCGCCTGCTCCTGATTGAGCCGACACGCCTTCGGCTGCCGTTGGACCGGCAGGATCTCATCGCCTTCATTTACCAATCTGGACAGGTCCTGAGCCGCCAGGAGCAGGATGGAGCGCTCGAGCTGCTGGTGAGGCTCCCGGCCGGAGCCAAAGCCAGGGTATCGGCCTATCTTCTCCCTTGACAAGCATGGCCGCTTCAGCTAGACTGCCGGTTAGCACTCAACTTATTAGAGTGCTAATTATGGTGAGACAATGAGCGTAATTGATTTAGAGCAAAGGAGAAACAAAGTCCTGGAGTTGGTGATTGAGGCGTACGTCGCAAGCGCCTCTCCGGTTGGCTCTGAGCTGGTGTCCCGCAAGCTCAGGGCAAGCCTCAGTCCAGCCACCATCCGAAACATCATGGTGGAGCTTGAGCAGGCGGGCCTATTGGTGCAGCCGCATACGTCAGCCGGTCGGACCCCCACCGAAAAAGGCTACCGGTTCTACGTGGATTCGGTGATGGACCCCCGCCGGATGAGTCCGGAGGAGACGCGCCGGCTTGAGGCTCTCATCCAGCCGGCCGAACTTGAGCTGGAGCAGTTACTCGAGCGGGTGAGCGGAGTCCTCTCCGAGTTAGCCGAGCAGATCGCCTTTGCCATCGCGCCAACGGTGAAGCAAAGCACCGTCAAGCAAATTGAGCTGGTGCCCTTAGGGATTCGGAAAGTGCTGTGCGTCTTGGTGGCGAACGAGGAGATGATCGCCTCGCACGTGGTCGAAGTCCAAGAGCCCATCACGCGAGATGAGGCAACGGCCCTGGCACGCTTCATCAACACCGACTTGGGGGGCGTGTCGTTCAAGGAACTGCTGGAATCGCTTGAGCGGAGGATGCTGGCTGAGAACGACTTGTTCTACCATTTGGTGAAACGCTCGCTCCATCTGTTGCAGCACGCGCTCTCGACCGAACCGGAGGAGCGGCTCTTCTTGGAGGGGGCCAGTTACGTGATCTCGCAACCCGAGTTTAGCCGGGATCCTCGGAAAGCGCATGAGCTGTTGAGAGGGCTCGATCAGGAGGAGCGGCTGCTGGAACGCATCCGGCAGGATATCGGCCCAGGCGGCGTTCGGGTGCGGATTGGCCGCGAGGTGCAGGTGCCGGGATTGGAAGAGTGCAGTTATCTCACCGCGCCGGTGGCTCTTGGCGAAGAGATGGTTGGGGTCATCGGGGTGCTTGGGCCGAAGCGCATGGACTATCCGCGCATCAGCACGTTGGTCGAGGGCATGGCACGGTGCGCGACGGACCTGTTGAGCCGCTGGGAGTCTGACCGGTGACATGACGGAGAAATCGCACGGCAAGCATCCCTCCTCACATGAGTCCCGCGCCGCCTCGAAGGCTGGCGCAGAGTCGGCGGCCGCTCATCCTGAAGGATCCTCCGGGCAGCCGCCCCCGTTGAGCGCGGAGGAGCTTGAGCGCATGCAGCAGGAAGTCTCGCGGGCAAACGATCAGTACCTGCGGACGCTGGCGGAGTTTGAAAACACCAAGAAACGGCTCCATCGCGAAAAGGAAACGTTTGTACGGTACGCCTCCGAGACCGTCATCCGGCAGTTGCTGCCGATCGTGGATAGCCTCGATCACGCGTTGGTCGCGGTGGATCGAAACGCGGATCCGCAGGCGATCACCAAAGGGGTCCATCTGATCTACCGGCAACTGCTCGGGCTCTTGGACCGGGAAGGGGTCAAACGCATCCAGACGATGGGAAAGCCGTTTGACCCGCATCAACACGAAGCGGTGGCTCAGGTTGCAGCCGGTGACGGGATGCTGGATGATACGGTGGTGGAGGAAGTCCAGGTGGGCTACACCCTGCATGACAAAGTGCTTCGGCCGGCGATGGTGAAGGTGGCGAAGAAAAGCAGTCCACAGTCCACCGTCGGCAGTCCACAGATGACAGAAAAGAACAAGGGGGAAGTGAAGGAATGACAGGCTATCCTGAGTGGTTGAATGGGTGGTTGGATCGTGCCTACGAGGCATTAAAGATGTATGAGCCAATCGCCGTCGCTCACCATCGTCCAGATTACGGCAACATTGCGTTTCCGATACAACTTCCTGAGCAGATTGTGCTACTTGAATCGGGAGAGCTGATTCTCCTCCCCGAGACGAAGGCGAGATTATCATTTAGGGTAGATGAACTACGTGCCATCGACCCCACCCGATTTCCTGGCTACCTGTGGCAGGAAGTCCGAAAACAGACAAGCGATGAGAAGGGGCGAGAAGGAAGTAAGGAGGCATAAAAATGGCTAAAGTGATTGGAATTGACTTGGGGACGTCCAACTCGGCCTGCGCCGTCATGGAGCACGGACGGCCGTCGATTCTTCCCTCAGCCGAGGGCACCAGCCTTGGAGGGAAGGCGTTTCCATCGTACGTGGCGTTTACCAAAGACGGGCAGCTCCTCGTCGGGGAGCCCGCGCGCCGCCAGGCTGCCACCAACCCGGAAGGGACGGTGCAGGCCGCGAAGCGCAAGATGGGGACCGACCACGTGTATCGCATCTACGGCAAGGAGTACACCCCGCAGCAAATCTCCGCGTTCATCTTGCAGAAGATCAAGCGGGACGCCGAAGCCTACCTGGGGGAGCCGGTCAAGGAGGCCGTCATCACCGTGCCGGCGTACTTCAACGACAACCAGCGCCAGGCCACGAAGGACGCGGGTGCGATCGCAGGTCTTGAGGTGCTCCGCATCGTGAATGAGCCGACCGCAGCCTGTTTGGCGTACGGGCTCGATAAAGCGACCAAAGAGCAAACAATCCTGGTCTTCGATCTGGGAGGGGGAACCCTCGATGTGACCATCATGGACATGGCGCAAGGGGTCTTCGAGGTGAAATCGACCAGCGGGGACACCCAGCTCGGTGGCACCGATATGGATCTCACCCTCGTCGACTACATCGCGACCGAGTTCAAGAAAGAATCCGGCATCGACGTGCGCAACGACAGGATGGCGGCGCAGCGAATCCGCGAGGCGGCGGAGAAAGCCAAGATCGAGCTCTCCAACGTGCTTGAGACCGATCTGAACCTGCCCTTCATCACGGCGGATGCGTCCGGCCCTAAGCATCTGACCATGAAGTTGACGCGCGCCACCCTGGAGCGGCTGGTAGAGCCGATTATCAACCGCTGCCGCTCTCCGGTGGAGCGGGCGCTTGGCGATGCGAAGTTCAAGCCCGCCGACATCGACCGCATCATCCTGGTCGGCGGCCCGACCCGCATGCCGATTGTCCAGCGCTTCGTGGAGGAGGTGGCGGGAAAGAAAGTCGAGCACGGCGTGGATCCGATGGAGTGTGTGGCGATGGGGGCGGCGATTCAAGCTGGCATCATCAAGGGGGAGGTGAAGGATGTCCTGCTCCTTGATGTGACGCCGTTGTCGCTTGGGATTGAGACCTTGGGCGGGGTCTTCACGAAGCTCATTGAGCGCAACACGACCGTCCCGAGCCGGAAAAGCCAAATCTTTTCCACGGCGGAGGACAACCAGTCTGCCGTGACCGTGCGGGTCCTGCAAGGGGAGCGGCCCATGGCGGCGGACAACACCGAGCTGGGCCGGTTCGATCTGGTGGGCATCCCGACGGCGCCGCGAGGCGTCCCGCAAATTGAAGTGGCCTTCGACATTGACGCCAATGGGATCGTCCACGTCTCGGCCAAGGATCTGGGGACCGGCAAGGAGCAGTCGATTCGAATCACCGCTCCGGAGAAGCTCTCCAAGGATGAGATTGAGCGGATGGTCAAGCAGGCCGAGCAGTTCGCCGAAGCGGATCAGCAACGCAAAGAGCTTGTGGAGGCTAGAAATCAGGCCGACCAGCTCGTCTACACGACCGAGAAAAGCCTGAAGGAGTTTGGCGAGAAGATCGGCCCGTCGGACCGAGAGGCGATTGAGCAGAAGGCGAAAGAGCTCAAGGACGCGATCAAGTCCGATGAGCTGTCGAAGATTCGTCGGGGGACCGAGGTACTCGCGCAGGCGTCGCACAAGCTGGCCGAGGAAGTGTACAAGAAATCCCAGCCGTCGGCAGGCCGGGCTCAGCGGCCGGAACAGGCCGACCAACCGACGCCGAAGTCCGGCGAGAAGGATGACAAAGTCGTCGATGCGGAGTTCAAGGTGCAGGACGACAAGAAGTGACCGCATGCGCAGGGCGTGAACGGGGAAGCGTGACGGCCCTCCGGTTTCTCAAGGGAGCGGGCAAGTCGTGTCGCCGGAAAACGCAGGGGCCAACGCCAAGCGGGCCCGGAAAGGCGGAACGGTGAACCTCAAGCGATGGATGATGGCCACGCTCAGCGCTTTTGGGCTGATCGTCGTGAGCGATGTGGCGATTCACCACTGCTGGCTCGGCGAGTTCTACCGAGCGCATGCCCAGTGGTGGCGGCCGGAGCAGGAGATGGTCTCGTTCCGAGGCTTCCTGTTCGCGAGCGAGCTGGCACTGGCGGTCCTGTTGGCGTTCATCTACGCCAAGGGCTATGAAACCGGCAAGGGCACGGTGACGCAGGGATTTCGGTTTGGGGTGCTGATGGGGTTGCTGCTCATGGTCCCTTCGACGTTGATGCACTATGCCGTGTATCCCTACCCGCTGACGCTGCTCTTCAACTGGTTGGTCGGGGGGCTCATCCAAGTGACGCTGGCCGGAATGATCATCGGCTCCCTCTACCACGCAAAAAAGAAGTAGGTGGCGGTCTGGGACAGGTTCGACGGACTAACCGATGCCGGTGACGAAGCGTGATTACTACGAAATCCTGGGTATCGCGAAGCCCGCGACGGTCGATGAGATCAAGCTCTCGGATCCGGAGAAGCGCTCGGTCTATGACCAGTACGGCCACACCGGCTTTGATCAGCGCTACACGACCGAGGACATCTTCCGAGGCGCAGATTTCTCCAGCATCTTTCAGGATCTAGGATTCGGCGGCTCGATCTTTGAGGATCTCTTTGGCGGGGGTGATCTCTTTGGCGGCGGCGCCCGGCGGGGAGGCCGCGGCTCGGATCTCGAGTTCGAGCTCACCCTCTCGTTTGAAGAAGCGGCTAAAGGGATCACGAGGGCCGTCACCGTGCCGCGCCGGGAGCTGTGTCCTGAGTGTCGAGGGGAAGGCGGCGATCGCGCCGCGTGCGCGGCGTGTCACGGGCGGGGCCAGGTTCGCCAGTCGGCGGGGTTTATGGTGATTGCGCGCACCTGTCCCCGGTGCGCCGGGCGGGGCAGCGTGGTGCGGAAGCCCTGCCCGAAATGCCGCGGCGAAGGGCGGGTGGCCATTGAGCGGAAGATCGATGTCAGCATCCCGGCCGGGGTGGAATCCGGCATGCGGCTTCGGTTGTCCGGCGAAGGGGAAGGCGGCGCGCGCGGGCGCGGCGATCTCTACGTCCATCTCACCGTCAAACCGCACGCCCTTTTTCAGCGGGAGGGATCGCATCTAATGGTGGAGTATCCCGTGAGTTTCGCGCAGGCCAGCTTGGGAACCGACGTGGAGGTGCCGACGATGAACGGCCGCGTGTCGATGAAGGTTCCCGCCGGCACCCAAAGCGGTACGGTGTTCCGGGTGCGGGGCAAGGGGCTGCCCGATATGCACGAGGGACGCAGCGGCGATCTGCTCGTTCGCGTGATCGTGGAGACCCCGACGAACCTGAGTGGCACCCAGCGCAAACTGGTGGAAGAGCTCGGCCGGACGGTTGGGGATGACGCGCATCCCGCCCGGCGTTTGTTCCTGGGTAAACTGAAAGAGCTGCTGAAGCGATGAAAATGCGGAATGGAGAATGCGGAATTCGGAATCCCCGTGTTCCATTCCGCACTCCGCACTCCGCATTCCGAATGTGACGGATGCCGACCTACGAATACCAGTGCGCAACGTGTCACAAACGCCACGAGGCGTTTCAGGCCATTACTGCCAAGCCGTTGGTGAAATGTCCCCGGTGCGGAGGGAAGCTCAAACGGCTGATGGGACGCGGATCAGGATTCCTCTTCAAAGGAAGCGGATTTTACATCACCGACTATCGGAGTAAACGCTATCACGACGCCAAACGGAAAGACCAACCAGCCCCCCCCGGACCCTCCTCTTCCTCGGCAGGCAAGCCCTCGTAGTTCCGAACGTCGCTTCGGCCCGCCCGCCTTGACGCCTGGGGTACGGCGAACCGACGCCGGATGGACCCTTCGACTCGGGGCCCGGGCATGCCCGGGGAGCTCCACCGGAGGAAGGTGGTGGCTGAGCGTTGGCGCGTACGCCGCGCTGATACTCTTCGGCGCGGTGATACCGATCGAGCCCAGCATCTCGGTGGATCACCTTGATCTGGTCGTGCATCTTGTCGAATATCTGCTCTTTGCGTGGCTGCTCGTTCAGGCGCTCAGGCATGAGGCGCTACGGGCTCCGGACGTGCTCACGTTGGCCTGGATCTCCGCGACGAGCTACGGCGTGCTGATTGAGCTCCTCCAGGGCCTGCTTCCGTGGCGCTCGGCGGATCTCGCCGATGCGGTGGTGAATGCCCTCGGTGCCGCACTGGGTGTCTGGGTTGGCCAACGCATTCCCCGTCGGCCGGCTAGGGACTGATCCGATGACGCGACGGTGGGAGCTGCTGGTGACAGAATTTGCGCACCATTTGCCCTACACCATCGTCGGCTCGCTGATCGCGATGGCCGGGGTATGGTGGTTCGGGACCCAGCACCTGAGCCATGGACGGGCCGATGAGTTGCTGGCCCAGTCACGCTCGGTCTTTCACCTCTTCCATCCGCTGCATATCTGCCTCTCAGCCATCGCAACGACCTCGCTCTATTGGCGGCTTGAGCGACACATCGTGCGCGCGGTGATCGTGGGGGCGCTTGGCACCATCATCCCGTGCGGCTTAAGCGACTACATCTTTCCGTATCTCGGCGGCCGATTGCTCGGGCAGACCATGCAGTTGCACATGTGCATCGTCGATCACCCGCAGCTCTTTTTTCCCTTTCTGGCCCTGGGGATCATCGGCGGATTTTTGGCTGAGGAGCACCTGACAGGCAGCCACCTCTTCTCGCACGGCGCCCATGTCTTCGTCAGCAGCGCCGCGTCGCTGTTCTACCTGATCTCCTTCGGGTTTACCGCCTGGATGACGGACGTGCGGTTTGTCTTCCCGGCCTTTGCCGTCATCGTGCTGGCCGTCTGGATCCCGTGTTGCATTAGCGATATCGTGGTGCCGGCGACGTTCGTCCACGCGCACCCGCAGTGATGGTCGCGCTCCACCCCTTTCGCGCGCTGCGCTACGACCCGCAGCGCGTCACCGATCTGAGCACCGTGATCGCGCCTCCCTACGACGTCATCGATGCGGATCGTCAAGAGCAACTCTATCAAGCCTCGCCGTACAACGTCGTTCGGCTCATCCTCGGGAAGCCGTTCGCAGGCGACACCGAGCGCGACAATCGCTATACGAGAGCTCGGCGCGAGTTCGATAGCTGGATGCAGCAGGGCATCCTGCGCCGCGACGCCGCCGAAGCCCTGTACCTTATCGAGCAGACGTTCACCGATGGCGGGCGCGCGCAATCGCGTGTGGGGTTCATCGCACTGCTGACGCTGGGCGATGCCATTGAGCGCGCGGTCTATCGCCACGAGGCGACGTTGGCGGCCCCCAAAGCGGATCGATCCAAGCTCTTCGAGGCGATCCCGGCGAACCTCGAGCCCATCTTTTGCGTCTACCCTGACACGCAGGGCGCGATCCAGACGCGCCTTCGGCAGTGGAGCCGACAGACCCCTCCAACCGTTCAAGCCACCCTGAACGGCGAGGGCATTCGGTTGTGGGTGATCACCGACGCGCAGGCGGTTGACGGGGTGGCGCAGGAGTTGTCCTCAACGGCCGTGCTCATTGCGGATGGGCACCACCGCTTCGAGGTGGCGTATGCGCACCGCCAGCGGTACGGCGCGGTGATGAGCTACTTTGTCTCGATGGAAGAACCGGCGCTGGTCGTTCGGCCGATTCACCGAGTCGTGCATCACCACCTTCCGGTGACCGCCGAGGGGCTTGGCAGGCTCTGTCGTGTTGAGGGCGTCCCTGATCTGGCCCCGCTCTTGCGCTGGCTCCAGGATGGGAAGGGTGACGCAGGGCGGTTCGGCTTCTATGACGGGCGGGCCCTCTGCCGTGTGAGCGTCCACCCGGAGCAATTGACGCGATGGTTGATGGCTCCCCCAGTGCCGCTGCCACTCGCCGCCTTGGATGTGTCGCTGCTGCACGGATTACTGTTTCCGCAGCTGGGCATCCCGCCGACGCCCCCGTCGACCGTGCGCGAAGCCGAAGCGCTAGAGATTCGCTACACCGCAGAGGCCTCCGAAGCTTTGGAGGCGGTGGATCGCGGCGAAGGCCGCTGCGCGTGGCTGCTGCGAGGTATTCCGCTGACGCAGGTCTACGCGTTAGCGGCGCAGGGACTCTCGCTTCCGCCCAAATCCACCTATTTCTACCCCAAGATTCCCTCCGGCTTAGCGCTCAATCTCTTCGCTGAACCGTGACGAGCCTCCTCAGTCTGAATGCGGAATGGGGAATGCGGAGTGTGGGAGTGCTTCAGTTTAATGTGACACCGAAACCGTGCAGAGCAGCGCAGCAGGCGTCCACGCCTCGTTGACGACGTCACGTGGTCCCGTTGGCGGGTTGGCGCGTTGAGCGCGCCAACACGCGAACGCGCTAACGCGCAAACCCACCGGAACCCGGTTCCATTGACGATCTGCAAGAGGCTATGTTACTATAACACCCCCTCAGTGGAAGCACTGGCGTATCCATCGGTTCTGGTGGGACAGATTCGCGAAGCCATTCCGCACGCATGTGTTCCGAGGCGGGGTTGTGCGTCGGGGGAGAGGAGGGACCCAGTGAAGCTGTTCAGCCGGCGTCATCCAGCGGTCGCCCGTCAGTCCAAGCACGACATCCCGGCCGGGTTATGGACCAAGTGCGAATCCTGCAACGAGCTCATCTATAACAAGGCGTTGGAGGAGCACCTCCGCGTCTGCCCCAAGTGCGACTTTCACTTCCCGCTGGCCGCCTCGCAACGAATCCAGTTGACGCTTGATGACGGAACCTTTGAGGAGTGGGATGCTGACGTCGTACCCCTGGATCCGCTGCAGTTTACCGTGCCCACCCCGTACGCCGACAAGGTGGTGGAGGAGCAACGCATCTGCGGGATGAGGGACGCCTGCGTCACCGGCACGGGCCGCCTCGAAGGCCATCCGGTGGTGCTGGGGGTGACCGACTCGCGTTTCATGATGGGCTCGATGGGCTCGGTGGTGGGCGAGCGGCTCACGCGGGCGATTGAGCGAGCCACCGAGTTGCGCCTGCCCCTGATCATCATTTCAGGATCGGGGGGAGGGGCCCGGATGCAGGAGGGGATGTTCAGCCTGATGCAGATGGCGAAAACGTCCAGCGCGCTCATGCGATTCGATGCCCAGGGTGGGTTGTTCGTCTCCCTCCTGACCCATCCCACGATGGCCGGCGTGTTGGCCAGCTTTGCGACCCTAGGAGACGTCATCCTCGCTGAGCCAAAGGCGCTGATTGGGTTCACGGGTCCTCGCGTCATCGAGCAGACGATTCGCCAAAAGCTCCCCGAAGGATTTCAGCGCTCGGAGTTCCTGCTGGAGCACGGCCTGCTCGATCTCATTGTCCATCGGCGGGAGATGAAGGCGACCCTCGCGAAGCTGCTCAGCGGCTGCGGAGCGTGATGCGCAACCGTCCGAGGGGTTCACCATCCGGTAATGGTCAAGTTTGGCAGGGCCTGTCGCTGCGCGACCCCCGCCGTCCTC
>JACPXS010000018.1 GCA_016196415.1 Candidatus Omnitrophota bacterium | reverse complement strand
AAACTAGCGCAGTGTCATCAGTGCTCGTCGAGTTAGCAGATGCGTCGATATAGCGACCCAGAGCAACCTCGGCGTCCGGCTCGAGTTCAATGCCGAAAGAAGCGCACATCGGTCGCCAACTCCAGTGGGGTCTTCATCGAGATGTGCAGAAGCGCTAACACCGGTTTATCAATCACCAACGCGGCACTATTCCCATGGGTCGTCAGATGCTTGACCAGCATGCTTCCTCCCCTCTGTTGATAGTACATTGTACTTACAATGTAGCACGCCCAGGCCTCTCGATCAAGCGGGCCAGCAGACCGGCGAGCCGTCTCTTATCGTGCAACCATGGGCGCATTGAGATTGGAGCAGCTCCCAGACCATGACCAGGCGGGTGTGCTTCCAAACGACCCGGCTGTTACGTGGAGCGCGACGGCGCCTTGGTGGCGCTCGCGGCTTCAACGGCGCGCATCACGTGTTGGAGACCTCGTTCCGGGCTCGTGAGCAGGTGGACGCGCAGGATCCGTCGTCCTCGCTGCTGCATCGCTTGGAAATCCCCGAGGGCCTGCGCCTGTTTGAGCACGCCAAACGTCATGGGCTCGCCCGGAATCGGCAGGTCTAGACACTCCTCCGCGGTCAACAATACCAAGAACCCCGTGTTTGGCCCCCCCTTATAGAGCTGGCCGGTGGAGTGGAGATAGCGGGGGCCAAACTGGGCCATCGTCGCAGCCCGCCACCCCGCTCCGACTCGCGCGCGCAACGCGTGGATGGCGCGATCAAGCGCCGGGGTCCGAGGCAGAAAGCTCAGCAGCGCCACATAGTCGCCCGGATGCAGATCCTGGAAGAACGCGGCGAGACAGTGGCCGAGTGAGGCAGGCGCGATGGATCCAGGCGTGCCGTAGACCGCGAGGTCGGCGTCCGCATAGACTGGCGACTCACGGTCTTCCAGTCGTCCCTCGCGCGTGTAGCGCTCCAAGAGCGCTCGGGTGCGATCCTTGCTTTCCTGGACATCGGGCTGATCAAACGGGTTGACCCCCAAGAGCACCCCGGCAATGGCTGTGGCCATGGACCACTTGGCCACCTCCCCACCCAGATCATAGACGTCCTGCCAGCGAATGCTCACCACGGGCTGCCCTGCCTCCACCAGCTTCGTCACCAGCGCCTCCACCGTCGCATCAGGCTGATCGGCGAGTTGGAATGCGACGAACAGCCGGTCGGAGCCGTAGGAGGCCGGTTGGCGGAGCGGCTCTCCACAAATGGGGATGATGCCTCGTCCCATTTTGCCGGTGCTCTCCGCGATAAGCTGCTCAACCCATGTTCCAACACTCGAAAGCTCGGATGCGCACAGGAGCGTCAGTTTATCTCGCCCGGCCTGCGCCAGCGCACCCAGCACCGCCCCAAGCTGCACGGCGGGGTTATCCTGTAATGGGGTGGCTGGCTGACACCGAGTCAACATGTCCTGGGCTCGTTGCAGCAGCCTCACGACATCCATGCCGATGAGCGCGGCCGGCACAAGCCCAAAGTACGTCAAGGCGGAGAAGCGTCCGCCCACCTCCGCGCCGGTCCCGGCTCCGTGCACGAAGACCCGCCGGCACCGCCAGGTGGTGGTGGCGCGCGTCTCCAGCGGTGTCCCGGCATCGGTGATCGCCAGACAGTGGGCCCCGTATGGCTCCCCTGCTGAAGCGAAGGCGTTGGAAAAGTAGCTGGAGAGCGCGGTCATCTCGATGGTGGTGCCGGATTTGCTGGCGGCAATGACGAGGAGCTGACGGAGCGGACCTTGATCCTGATGGAAGCGAATGGCGGTCGGATCGGTGGTGTCAAGCACCGTGAGGTCGGGATGGCCAGCGGCGAGGCCCACCGTGCGGCGGCAGACCTCGGCAAACAATCCGCTTCCACCCATCCCCAACAGGAGGACGCGCGTGAATCCCGCCTCGCGAATGTCGCGCGCCAGCCGGCGCAGCGACTCCGCCTGCGAAATCATCACGTTGGGGATCTCCAGCCATCCAAGCCGTTGCTGAATCGACGCCTGGACGGTGGGATCCGCGCTCCAGAGACTCGGGTCACGGCTCCAGAGACGCGGGAGCGCCCGCTCAGCCTGCAGACGAGCGATTCCCAGCTGCACGGTCTCCGCGCAAGAACCCAGCCGCGCGGTCTGGCTGGTAGAGGTCCGTGAGGCTGACAGGATGGGCTCTGGAGTTACTGGGCCTGCTCGGTCGGCAAGGAGCGAACGAAGAGCGCGCGAGCACCGTAGGAGGTGGTCGCCATGCCGCTCACCCGCACGCGCTTGGCCATCAGCTCCGCGAAGCGATCGGTGATGCTCACCTGCCCATCGCGGCGCGGGTGATGCTCCTCGGGGAGGATGAGATAGACTTGTCCGCGATCCGTCAGCACGCCGATGGGCTGGCCATTGCGCACGCACTTCTGTCCGCAGCTCGCGTGGGCTTCGCCTCGCTTGCCCAATTGGAGGAAACAGCTGACATCAATGACCTCTCCGGTGATTGTCTGGGCGCGCGCCTGCTCCAAGACGCGGTGATGGGCGGGGCTTGAGACCGCTTCCCGCGTCGTGGAGGTCCAACGCGCATCACTCGGCGCGTTGATCATCATGGTCGATTGGCCTGACCGGTCCTGGCGCGCCGGAAGCGCCAGGCAGCCCGCGCTCATGAGCGCGCCCCCCATCACGAGCCTCCCCGCCACCCCGATCCCGCACGGATCGCGCATCGCGCTCCTCCTGTTGTGCACCCCGCTCCTCATTGAAACGGTCCGTGTCGCGCCTCGTGCCGCGGACCAGGCGGTTCCGCCTGCGACACCGGCGCGGCGCCGCTCGGCCGACGGCTCACCCGGAGCTCATCGAAATAGGCCACCGCCGCTCCTCCGGTGTTATCGGTATCGCTCATCAGCCCGATCGCGATCACATCAGGCAGGCGCCCGCCAAAGCACCGCCGGTAATCCAGCCAGGATGAGCCGCTTTCTACCACGATGATTTTTGATTGGGTAGAATACGCGCTCGTCACGATCGTCCCGACCGGTAGCGCGGCCGACCAGACGTAATCGAGGTTGCGCTTCTGCCACGGCAGCCCTCTCGTTTCAAAGTACACATACAGACGTGCCGCGACATCGGAGCCCTCCTTGCGCTCAAGCGCTTCGCCGCTCACCGGCTGATCGACGCGCCACTGCCAGGACAACCACTCGTAGATATGGGGATTGAAGCGGACGGCACTGAGCAGGATGGACGCGCCGCCGCGGCTCTCAGCCCGAAGGCACCGACGCCCATCGAGCGTCACCACCTCGTAGCGCGTCTGACGGTTCACTTCGGCTTCCCGCCATCGCGCCGGATCCAACGCGTCAAAGGCTTCCCTCCACAGGATGACGGGAGGGGCCTGGGGAATAAGCGGGGGCATGAGGGACGCCGCGATGCGCCGCGTGGAGCATCCCGCCATCCAGAGACTGAGCAGCGCGACTCCGACCCCGCGTGTAACGCGGGCGCCCTTATGGGTCATGAGCCCATACAGGAATTGGGGGGCGCGTACCGGGCTGAGCCTCCTGCTGACTGGGCCGTCACAACCAGAACCCTCGCGCTGCAGGCTGGGATCGCTCTTGCGCCGTGGCCCAACGGAAGCGGGATTACTTTAACACTTCAGCCGCGGTGGCTTCTCCGCCGGATGCTGAGAGGTCGGCGTACGCCCTGAGCTTGGCCCACGTCTGCCTGCCAACGACGCCATCATCATGCAGCCCGTGGACGCGTTGAAATTCTTTGACCGCTTCCTTGGTCATCGGTCCCATCTTGCCGTCCACCGCCCCCTGGTAAAACCCGGCGTTCTTCAACGCCTGTTGGATGTCGCGCGTGGTGGGCTTGAGCGACGACCTCGCCGAACCTTTCGCCGAAACCGTCACAGCGCTCTTCACGGAACTTGCCTCCGTCGGGATGGCCGCCTCTTGTCCGGAGGACTCACCGGGTGCGGGAGACGACAGATCCGCGAGATTCGAGCGCTCCAGTTGCGCGATCCGCTCATCCAGCAACCCAACTTGTGATTGCAGCCGCGCCAACTCCTGGCGGGTCCTGGCGCTTGCGCATCCACTGAGGAGCGACGCCAACACGACCATCACCATCCACCTGCCCTGCATTCAACACCTCCCGAGTTCCCTTCACCCCGCCGATGCTTAACACCGGTCCCATCATAGGACTTTGTCTTAGTGTAGCAAACCCGCTCGCCTGGTTCAACCGCATGGCTGAGTTTGCGCGTTCGCGTGTTGGCGCGTTCAACGCGCAAACGCGCCAACCCGCCAACAGGAACACATGACGTCGTCAACGAGGCGAGGACGCCTGATGCGGTTCTGCAGTGTCTCGGGAGATTGAGACACCACGGCCTCACCACTATCGCCCAACCCGGAGCCATTCATATCAGAACGAATGCTACTCACCCAGACGGCTCGAGCGCGAACCCAGATGGCACCGGTGCGTTTGCGGCTCAAGCTGTAAGGTCGTATGGGTAATGCCAAACCGCCCGGCGAGCATCGTATTCAGCTGAGCCAGCGTCTCGGCGCTGTGGCCCATCTCCGCCACGATGACATGCCCGCTCATCGCATCCATGCCGGTGGTGATCGTCCACAGGTGGACGTCATGCACCTCCAGGACCCCCGCCGCCGCTCGCATGGCTTGCACCACTTCCGGGATGCGTAGATGACTGGGCGCGCCCTCAAGCAAGATGTTCACCGACTGCGTGACCAACCTCCACGAGCTGAGGGCAATGAGCACGCTGATCGCCAGGCTTGCGATGGAATCGGCCGCGGCCCATCCAAACCAACGCATCAGTAGCCCGGCGATAATGACTCCAACCGATCCGAGCGCATCGCTCATCACGTTGAGCCAGGCGCTCTGGATGTTGAGGTTGTGCGCGCGCTGGGTTCGCAACAGCCATCCGCTCCCCAAATTGACCGCAAGCCCGATGGCGGCGACACCGATCATGACGCCGCTGGATACCGCCTGGGGATGCCGCAGCCGCTCAATCGCGTGGGCGCCGATCCAGATGACGATCAACCACAGCGCGATCCCGTTGGCAAGCGCCGCGAGGATTTCGGTCCGGTAGTAGCCGTAGGTCTTCTCGGAGGTCGCGGGACGGTTGGAGAACCAAGCCGCGAACAGACTCAGCGCGAGCGCGGCCGCATCCGTCAGCATGTGGCCGGCATCGGCGAGGAGCGCGAGGCT
>JACPXS010000012.1 GCA_016196415.1 Candidatus Omnitrophota bacterium | reverse complement strand
GAGGTAGGTCACGAGATCCAGCGTGCGATCGCGGCCTTCTTGCGACCAACCGATCGAGACGGACACCCGTTTGAGGTGGGTGGGGTCAATCATCGCCTCGACTTCCGGCTGATCGATCGTCACCGTAATGGTGTAATCTCCATCGGTGGTCGTGGACGTGCCGAAGGCCAGCTCATCCCACGATGTCAACTTGGTCGAAGCCATCGCGCGTTCGGCCAGCAACGTGGCTCGACTGACCTGCTCCGCGCGACGGGACGCCCGCAGGCCCATCGGAAACACGCGCATCGACCCCACGAGCCCCACCGAGAGAATCGCAATGGCAATAACGACCTCGACGAGCGAAAATGCTCGTCCACGGTCCACAGTCCACAGTCCACCGTAAAACCGGCTTGGCTGTGGACGGTGGACGGTCGACGGTGGACTCTTCGTCGTGCGGGATGCGGCGCGCGGGATGCGGCGTGGAAGGCGTTTCGCTAACTATGGACTGTAGACTCTGGACTATGGACTGAACGGGCGGCGCGCGCGAGGCCGTCGATTCCACGCCCACCTGTGCGGGCAGTTGTCTGGTCAGTTCCTCGTGGACGCGCAGCTCGGCATCCGGCTGCTGGAGCAGATCCACGTTGATCATCACAAGCGGCTGCTGCGCCGAACCGCGGACCTCCACCGAGGGGGCAGATCCGCGTGTCAGTTGAACCGCGCACGACGGACAGACCTTCGCGACCCACCCCGTCGCCAAGGCGACCTCCGCGTCACTGAATAGTCGCTCAGGGGTTCCAGCCCTCACACCTCGCACCTCGAACCTCGCCCCGTGCCAGCGCCACCACACCAACCCTGCTGCGAGGGCCAAGATTTGGACTATCTTACTGGGACCCTCTATTGACAGAACACCCGCCGCCGGGTAGAGTGAAGGAAGAGCGATGACGAACAGGACGAGAAGGTATGAAACCGGCAAGATGCTCATGGATCTTGCGAAATACTTTGCAACGGTCACGGGGTTGGGGAGCTTAGTCAACCAGTGGAGTAACTGGAGAATCGCAACGATTGGCTTAATCATGGCGGGTGTCACGTGGGCGGTTGGATTTTGGACGATCCCTAAAGACAAAGAGAGGGAGGAGAACGGATGAGCACGTTCGAATTCACCGCGATTGGGATTGGTGCGGTCGCGATTTTCATCGGGTTGATTGTCGCGGCCGTCGAGTGGTGGGACCGTCGCGCCGCCCGACGACACAAACACGCCTGAGTTGACAGGTCTCATACGACCTGGTTGAACGCCTGCCCCCTCTTGCTGCCACCACACCAGCCCCGCCGCGCCGAGCGCGAACAGCCCCAGCCCCATGGCTTCGACGTACCCGACCGTCAGCCCCACGCCGGCGATGGCGGCCAGCGGTGGAGAGTCATCAGGCGGACGCTGCGGCGGGTGGTGGCGACGCGGCCGTTGTTCTCCTCTTGGCCGTTGTGGAGGCCGACGCTGGTCGGTTCGATCGCGCCGAGGCTGTCTCGGAGGCTGCTGGATGATCGGCGGACTCGGTGGTTGCGCCGTGGCCAGGCGCGTTTGACGATATCGCCACGCCCACCAGCCCACGACCATGAGCAACCCCAGAGCCGCAACGACTCCCTTCTCGGTCCACTCCAGCGGCTGGTTCACCGCAGCCAGCTGCGACCGTGCCAGATCCGAGTACGTCGGATCGTTGATCCACGACAGCAGCCAGCGGTCCACCTCCGCTCGGGAAGGCTCTCGCGATAATCCCAACTCGACCCTGGCCATCCCGCGAAGCAGATCTTGTTGTGCTGGAGTCAGCCAAGCTGTCTCCCAAATTTCTCGGAGTTGGATGCGGTTAGCGTCGAACGTCGTCCCGTCAGACGAGACGGCCTCTGCAAGCGATAGGTAGGTGAGGGCCAGCTCACGATGCTCTTGGGATTCACCGCTCTTTGATCTGGCGAGCCAATCAAGATACGTTTCTAACCTCTTGAATCCACGCGCCTGTCCCTGATGCCACAGGTAGGGTCCTTGGACAAGATACGCTTCTGCCTCACTGTCCAATCGGGAAGTAATGAAACGCTTGATGTCCTTCCGTATACGCTCGCCTTCCGGCGTGTTGCTGAGAATGATCTGGACTGACGGGAGTGGGGTGATGCGAGCTCTGACCTGCTCTCGCTGCTGCCTGCGATGGTGTTGATGGGGGAGCAGATGAATCGTCTCGTGAATCAGAATCAGCCCATCGATTTCGTCCGGCGAGAGCGCGGAAAAGCGAGGAACGTGCACTCGAAGGCTGTGACGACCAAGCGCAACAGAGACGATGCCAACAGACTCCGTTCCATAGTCGAACTCAATCCGAGGTTCCCGGCTCATCTGCTCCAATAACCGCAGCAGCGCATCTCGATGCGGGAAGGAGACGATCCAATTCTGATGCTGGAAGATGCGGTGGGCGGACTGCTTGATCTGCTCGACGATCTGCCGCTCCTGCTCGGTCTGCGGCGGGCGCAGCGCCGGCAGCGATTCGCGTGTCGTCGCTTGCGCGTGCGCATGGGCGGCATGAAGCGCCAGCGCACCTCCTGCCGCGATGGAAGATTGGAAGAACCGGCGCCGACTCAGAACCGGCTGGGCAGTTGCCTCGAGCCTCGAGCCTCGAGCCTCGAGCGCCCCATCGTGGACGAGCGGAGGCAGTTCGACATCAGGCGCTTCAATCTGATCGTCATCTCGTACTTCCTCGAGGATGGTGTCGGTCGCATCGCTAAAGACGTGCAGTGGCGGCACGGTCAACTCACTCGGCACGCGGAGATGAATCGTGGTGGCCCCTGGCCCAGACGAGGGAGTCTGCACCGTCAACGGGATGGAAGACATCGCCGCCAGACCAAATCCTCCCAGCAGCAGCCACGTGAGCAGATCAACGGAGGCAGCCGAACTAAGCAACAAACTGGTGAAGGGATTCACAACAGCCAGTTGTGTAGACCTTGATGAAGCGCCGCCATTAGACTGATCGTCGTCTGATCTGAGCTGCGCACGACGTGACTCGACTTGCTCACGCATCTGATCGAACCACCGCCGCCATTCCGACATGAAGAAGAACCCTCTTTCACCCGCGTCAGACAACCATGGGGGTTGCTCAAAACGCCCTGATCTCCCCTGGAGGCGATCCCAAAGAATCTCGCTCTCGAGGCGCACGTTCACCAGACGCTGGCCGTCTCGGCTCAGGAGAGAAATCCGTGACGTACTCGGATCAAGGCGCTGCTGGGCTTCCTCCAACAGCCTCTCAATCTGGTCAAGACGCGCTGCAGGCGCAAGGGCGCGTCGCTGCTCGTCAGTGAGTTTCGATTGAAAGCGTTCCAAGAACATCGCAATGGTCTGGGCATGCGGCGCCAGGCGCTCCCTGAGCCGCCGGTCATCCTCCTCGCTGCCGCTGGTGGGAGCCTCCTGCGCCAGGATGTTCAGTTGCACGAGCTCTTCGGCTGCACCATCAATGCCTTCACGGGCAAGGTGGACAGCCATCTTCAGCAACCGCCTCATCGCTCTTGGAGGATCGCTCCACTCAAGCCGCAGATGATCGTAGAGCGACTCCAACGCGCGGTAGGCTTCCAAAGACGTTGCGGAAAGAACAGGGAGCTCCCCAAACAGCCGCACGCCTTCGTAGCGGATCATGCCCTGCTCCCGCTGCTCAAAGTAGTCTGTGGAAATGGGGCTGACGATTCGCACCGCCAGAGGAATGGGCCACGCCACTCCAGGTAGGTTGACGGTGTACGACTCTTGTGTCGATTGCTGCGTCAACGTCCGATCTCTTGGAGCCGCGTTGCCCTGTACAAACAACGCGACATCCACGTCAGCGTAGTGATCGGTCTCCAGATAGCTGCCAAAGACATCGGCAGCAAGCAGAGGGGTCGAAGGAGCGGCCGTGTCGAGCGATTGCGCCACGTCAGGAGCCTGGTCGCGCACGACGTAACTTGCTGCGGCGCGGAGGAAGTCCCAAAGCTCCGCCGAACGTCCACCAGGAAGATTGACGGTGGCATCGGCAAGGGCTTCGAGGCGACGCGCGCGCTGCGCGTCAATGGACGTAAGGGGTGACTCGGGCGAGAGGTGCAAGGCGAACGGGATCGCTGCGAGGACGCTGCCACCGAATCCAGCAATGAATGGCGCGAAGACTAAGAGAATGGCCATCGCGACTGGCAATGCGTGTTGAGCGAGAACGCGTGCGACAGACTG
Organism: Candidatus Omnitrophota bacterium; assembly: GCA_016196415.1. Next base: position 20,530 of record JACPXS010000012.1, on the reverse strand, counting down.
CGGGCGATTGGATGCGGAATGCGTGGTGCGGGATGCGGCGTGCGGTGTCGACGCTCGACTCGCAGCGGACGGCTGGCCACTGACCACTGGTTCCTGATCACTGACCGTGGACTGTGGACTGTGGACCGTGGACTCTTCGTCGTGGTTGGTATTGACTGTGGACGGTCGACCGTGGACCGTGGACGACCTTGGCGGCGCGCGCGACTCGCTCGGGAACCACTTGGCCGCCTTCGCCGCCAGCGCATCGGTCATCTCTGTCTCGATGAGTGACTGCGCCACCTCGGGCTGTCGGAGGGCTTCGGCCGGCAAGAGATCGGGATTGATCGTGATCTCCGGCGCCTGCGCGAAACCGCTCGCGACCACCAACTGCTTCTGTCCTTTGTTCACTCTGAAGCTCGGAGGACCCCACTGGCAGCTTGGGCACACCCAGAGCATGACTCGGCGTGGATCGAGGGTCAGGAGAAGGTCGCTGACCAATCGTTCCCCTGCCCCTTGACTTCCGAGTTTTGACTGTGGACTGTCGACTGTGAACTGTCGACTGATTTGCCGCCGCTGCCACCACACCAACCCCGCCGCCCCCAGTGCCACGATCCCCAGCATCCACGGGCTCAGCGTTCCCACTCCAGTCAAGAACGTGATGGCGAGAACGTCAGTCTGCTGCCGGGCGGGCGGCTGGCCTAATTGACGCAGCCGTTCGTTCGCGGCGGCTCGCACCACGGCCCTGTTGCTGGGGCGATGTAACAACATTCGTGCCGCCTCACGATATCGCTCGACGCGCGGTGGCAGGTGGGTCGCGTGAATTTGCTCGACCAACCGCTGCGCCTGCTGCGCATCGGCGATCCCAGCTTGCAGTCTCTCCAGGGCGAGGGCGACATGCTGCCAAGCAGCGGGCAGGTGTAGCGCGTCTGCCCGGCGACGCCATGCAGCCAAGAGCGCCTGCGCCGCTTCCAAGGTGGCTGGCGTCACGACAAGCTCATCCGCCTGCTCAGCCACGTTGCGGGCTTGAACGGCTTCGGCCATCGCTTCACGGACGCGTTGCACGGCTTGCCCGGCGTGGGCTCTGGCCGGCTGGAAGCGGAGAGCAGCCGCTCGCTGGTTGAGGTCCAGCACTTGCTCCTCCAATCCTCTGAGACTGCGCGGATCAGCCGGATCGATCGGCAGGCGCTCCAACTCGGTGGCCAGATTCACTGCAGCTTGGGCGTCGGCCAGCTCACGGCGCTTCGCGTCGGCCGCCTCCACCTCGACGTAGGCGCGGAAAGCGGGCGGCAGCCGATGCGCTTGAGTCATCCAATACAGAAGATCCGCTCGAACGGTGGCTAAGGCCGCTGCCTCAAGGGGGACGGAACGTGTTGCAATCTGATCGGTGAAGAGTGCCGCCTCCTCGGCTTGATCGATGAGCCGCCGCGCTCTGACGACGGCCGCTTCGACATAGTCACGGTTGATGAGCCGCTCAAGCGCCCGTCCCTGTTCGGCCAGCCGGTTGAGCTGATCGGTGGCCTCGATGATCGTGGTGGTGCGCGGGTTGACGATCAGCTCATCGATCTGCTCAGCCACGTCGCGGGCCTGAGCCGCTTCAGCCATCGCTTCACGGACGCGTTGCACGGCTTGCGCCAGGTGATCCCGAGCCGGCTGGAAACGGATGGCGGCCGCTCGATGGTTGAGGTCCAGCGCTTGCTCCTCCAATCCTCTGAGACTGCGCGGATCAGCCGGATCGATCGGCAGGCGCTCCAACTCGGTGGCCAGATTCACTGCAGCCTGGGCGTCGGCCAGCTCACGGCGCTTCGCGTCGGCCGCTTCCACCTCGACGTAGGCGTGAAAGTCAGGCGGCAAGTGTCTCGCACGTCCCATCACGTCGGCAAAATCAGCTCGAGCAGCAGCCAATCCTGCGGCATCCATCGGCACGTCAAGATCACGGATGGTTGCGACATAGGTCACCGCGTCCTGCGCGGCGTCAATGATCGGCTGTTTCCTGGCAACAGCGGCTTGAACGTGATCGATCGCGATAGGCAATGAGAGGGTGTCTGCCTGCCTGAGAAGCTGGGTCAATTCCCCGAGCGCTTGTTCCAGTACCCGAGGAGTCACAAGGAGCTGATCGATCGCGTCAGCGATGGCGCGGGCTTGGCGGGCCTCATCGATGGCGGCCCGCGCGCGCGCCAGCGCTGCTTCGACGTGGGCCAGCGCGCGAGCGATGACCGGATCGCCAGCCGCCTCACCAACCAGCGCAGGCAGTTGTTCTCCAAGATCTCGCAACGTCTCGGAGCGAGCCGGATCAATCACTAACTCATCCAGCGTTCTGGCGATATCCACGGCCCGTTGCGCGTAGTCGATCTGGCGCAACGCGGCAGTGCGCGCGCGCTCAACGTGATGGCGGGCCGGCTCGAACTGGAACTCCTGCGCCACCTGCGCGAGGCCTACCACATCGGCCCGAGCCTGTGCCAGCGCCGCATCATTCAGCTCAACCAACTGAGCGGGAATCGCGGCGATGGCAATGGCCGCCTCCCGCGCGCGGGCTGCGTCGTCGATCTCGGCCTGTTTCTGCGCCAGCAGTTGCTCAGCGGCCTCTCGCGTGTGCGGGGCCTGGAGCCTCCGGGCGCCCTCCACGAGCTGCGCAAGTTGTTGGCGGACCGGCTCAAGCCCCTCCGGATCGGCCGGATTGACCACCAACCGGTCAATGAGGAGGATCAACTCGCTGGGCTGCGCGACGCCGGCCTGGCGATTATGTTCGGCCGCGATCGCCTGGCGAGCCTGTGCATACGCCTCTTCGAGATGGGCGGCGCGTCGCGCTTCTTGGGGCAGCGCCTGAGCCTCTTGGTGGAGCCTGTCAATTGTCCGTTGTGCCAGTTGAAGCTCACCCAGACTCATCCCTCGAACGTCCGCAACTTCAGCGTGGATCGTCTCCGCGGCCCGCTCAGCGAGCAGCCTGGCGGCTTCGGCGATCCGCTGCTGGGCCGCCTGATACGCCCGCTCAGACTCTTGTCGCTGCTCCTGGGGCCATCTGACGTTGCGGGCATGGGCCCTTCTAGTGAGCCTCTCGATGCGCTGTTGAAGCGTAGCCAGCTCATCGACCGTCATCCCTGGATGCGGCATGACGGCCTCGATCAGGTATGCCGGGCCGCGCCGTCGCTGCGCGATCATCTGCGCGATGCGCCGGATCGCGGACTCCCACGCGGGTCGATAGCGAGGCGGCAGTGCCTGTACAGCCTGCTCCATGCGACGCAGTTGCATCTCAAGTACATCCAGCAAATCCACCACTTGGTCCGCGTGTCGGTCCTCTATCTCAGACTCCACCCTCCTTACAACAATAGCCTCCAACCCCTCGAGAGCCGAGGCAAGAAACCCCGCTCGCGTCTCCTGGACTTCGTTGGCCCACGCTTGCTGGGCTGCCTCCCGTGTCGCCGGATCAGGCCAGCGCGCTCCGTCAAGGCGCCGTTGCAATGGTTGCCGGACATCAGCCACACGTTGGCGATCCCACGCTAAGCCGAGCAGTTCCTCTGTGATCTGCAACTCAACCAGTCGCCTGGCTACTAATTCCATGAGCGGAGGCTCGACCTGAGTAAGACGGCGCAACTCATCGATGATCCGATCAGCCTGATCGGATTCGGTGCGAAGGACGCCCATGATACTCCGCATCAGTCGTGCGACCTGTCGGATTGCTCTCTTGACACCACGGTCGCTGACCGACTCGGCCTCCTCTTCAACGACATCCAGCGCGGCCACCAGAGCTGCCACACGCGATTGAGTGGAAGCGCCTGGCGTCGGCTGGGTCAGTTGCTCCTCGAGCTCCACAGGCAGCAGCTGTCCGAGACGCTCCTGCGCCGCATCAAGGTCGACGAGAAGTCTCGCAATGCGACCAGGCTCGTACAGACGGTTGACCTCCTCAACGAACCGCTGAGTTTGTTCCTCCGTGAGTGACTGTCGCGCGGGTCGGGCAGCGGCCGGCCAGGGTGGCTCGGCTGCGGGCGGGGCGGTTTCGAGCCGGCTGGATCCGAGTGCAGCGTACGCTTCACGGTCGGCGCTGAGGATATCCGGATCGGTGCCCAGCCCCTCTCTCCTTGCGCGCTGCAACAGCGCGTTCAACGTTGAGGTTGAGCGCGCGCGACGCGCAGCACGTCTGTCCACTCCGCGGATGCGCTCAAGCAAGATCGTTTTCACGTCCTCGCGCACAGCGGCTTGAAGCGCCGGATCGGCTTGGAGATTCTCGGCGCTGATGCGCTTCTTGATCGCGCGGAGCATCGCCTCGGCGCCGCGCAGATCGTCCACCGCAGTCACCTGCAGTTGCGCGCGCAGCAGCTTCTGCATGATGGCAGCCCGCGCCTGACGCAGGGGCTCAGATCGATCCGGCCGGACTCCTTCCTGCTTGAGTCGACGCCAGAAGCTGAGAACGTCCTGGTACATCGTCTCCACGTCCTGCGCGCTGGGGAGCTGCCCTTGCGCGTCGCGCAGATGCTCATCGAGCCGATCGAGCTGCGGCAGCTCGGCGCGTGCCGCCTGTTGACGAGCGGTTTGACGGCCGGAACCACCGAAACCGAAGACAGAGCCGACCACCAATCCCTTCAGCCAGGCGGCAGGTGAAGAGAGCGCGGAGAGCAGCGTCAGCGAGGTCTCGGGGTGAATAAGGAGCATGATCACCCCCACCACTGCTGCTGCCGTCGCCCACCAATAGATGCCGCGCTCTCGAAGCCGCAGGTGCGCGCGGCGAATCGGATGCGAGAAGCCCATCGATTCCCTAGCCTCGAGCCACGACTTGCGGGCGGCGCGATACCATTCGTTGTGGATGAAGATGGCCAACTGTGTCATGGCGGCCTGCGCGGCCGAACGGTCTGCCGGACTCAACGCGGGGCTGTTGCGCCGAGGCCAGTAGTCGCGCATGAGAGACTGGAGGCGCCGCTGCCACAGCGGCGAGTAGACGAATCGGCTGACGACAAATCCCGCGAAGGCGACCACGGCCCACAAGGCCATGGCAGCGCCAATCACCTGCGCGAACACCAGGAGATCCAGATCGATCCGGGTGGTGACGCGACCCACCAACAGATCGAAGACCGGCAGCAACACCGAGGCGCCAAACCATCCCTCGGTCACCCGCTCCACCCATGCGGCGAACGCGCTGTAGAGCGGGAATAGCGTCTTCGTGACAAACTCTGCCGCTGGTCCTGAGAGGCCCTGGAACTGGGCCTGGCCGATCCACGGCACGATGAAGAACCAGACCAACAACAAGAGGCCGGTGACATAGCCGCGCAGCAGCTCTGAGGTGCGAGGCGCGATACCACCTCAACCTGTTGGTAAATGGAACCCCTCCAAAGAGGATCCACATGCTGAGTGGAATCCCCGCGACTAAGACGAGCGCCACGCCGCCCAGCCCGACCCAGAACATGACGTGGTTGCCCGCGACCCAATTTCTCAACAGCGCCACGGATGACAGCGTCGCCAGGGCCAAGGCGTAGCCGGTGAACTTGGCCAGCGCGTCGCCGAATCCCCACAAGAAGGAGCGGCCGGGTTTGATGAGCATGATGAACGGCCCGATCATCGCCCCGACCGAGATGTAGAGGGGAAAGAGCATCATCAGCACGTTGAGCACGTCCAGGTTCCTCCACAAGACCCACACGTTCAAGCCGGTCATGATGAACCCCGCAATCACCACCGACCCCACGCTTTGGAAGAAGTTGGCCCTGGGCTTGGGAACCCAGCTCGAGCTCCCATCCGGCTCCTGCATCTCGGTGAGGGCGAGCCAATCGGCCGGCCGCCATGAGGGATTCCATCTCAATGGCCAAAAGGCGTTCTGCCATCCAAAGAGGGCCGGACGGACGGCGCGAGCCGTCCAGCTCGCCTGGCCGCCGGAAATGCCGAATTCCGGATCCGATCGGCGCACCAGCCTGTACCAGAATGAAGACCGGTTCAACCAGAAGCGCAAGGGCACGTCCAGGATCACCTGGATCTGCGCCATCGCCTCCAGCACCAGACGGAATGCGAACAGCAGCATGTCGCGCACGCGCATGCGCAGCCACCGGGCCGCGCCCGTCCATCCCCCCATCCGCCAGCCGAGGACCAGCGCCGGCAGCGTCAGGATCTGGTTGAAGAAGGCGCCCATGAAGAAAAATACCAGGCTGATGCCCACAAACGGCGAGAAGCCCCACAAGACCGAGAACGGAAAGACGAGCAGCATCAGCACGCCGTAGGGCGCGACGGTGTAGAAATCACCGGTGCCGGCGCGGGTCTCCCGCTCCACGTACGAGAGCGGCCCGAACTGCGTGAGGAGCTGCTGCATGGGGTCCTGATCGGTTTTGGCCAGCCCGGCGGACCACCGGTTTGGAGCGGTCTGAATCTCCGTCCCAATGAACGTTTCCCTGATCTTGATGCCGGTATGCTTGTTGAGCGCAGGATGCGGCCGGCGGCCCAGGGCCAGCAACGTATGGACCTGCTGCCACACCGACCAGTGGTCCTCGCTGATCCCCACCGCGTTGTAGTTGAATCCAATGAGCCCAAAGAGCCGGCGCATCAACCCGTCAAACCCGGCTCCCCACGGACCGACCTGCTCATCCTCAAGGAGCGGCACGGTGGGATAGCCAGGCCAGGAGAGCGCGCGCAGCGTGTCCCAGAACGGCACCCGGACGAAGTTGGCCCATCCGGTCCCGATGAAATCCTGGAGGCCGCTCATGGAGGTGCCATGACCGCCCTCGATCAATCGGCTATGATCGCCCAGATGCGTGATCAGGGACGTGGTGCGGAACCCGTTCATCACCGCCAGATCCGGGTTCGCCCGGATGCGGTGCACGTCGGCCAAGAAGTCCTCCCGGTCGAGCGCGTTCATGTTCCGGTCCATGATGAGCATCGTATCGACGTACGGCAGCTCATCCGGCACCGCAAAGATGCCGTTCATCGCCCCGGCTTTGGAGCCGAAGCCGGTCGTGTCATACACCGTGTAGGCATGCGCCCCGTGCGCCTTGTGCTCGATGAGCAATCCTAAGTCGATGCGGTGGTACAAATCCGCGCCGCCGAGTGGGCTGTCCCAGCTCGCCGGAGTATTCGGGCTAGTCAAGAGGTTCGCTGGAGTTCCACTTCCCGGCGCTCCGCCGAACTCATAGCTTTGATATTCGTTGCTGACAAGATAGAAAACCAGTCTATCCGCGAGACCTTCTTCTGCAGCCCACTCAGCCATCTCGACGAGATTCATCGCCGTATCCAGCGAGCTTGCCCCCCCTGGAGGATTCAAGATCGTCGCCAGCCGACGAAGTTGGTAGGCATATTCGATGCGACTCTGCAACGCGGCATCCATGTCAACCTGCGAACCGCCAACCAGGGCATCCCCAAAGTACAACTGACTCAACTGAGCCTGCCGGTAGGGGTCGAAAGTGGGGTCGCTGAGCAGCGTCGTATCCGTCAACTGGCTGGTAGAGAAGAGCGTTCGGTGCTTCTGATCTTCAGCTTCAAACAGGTCCCTCAACCAGGCTTCCGGATCGTTACCCAACAGCGCCTCCCCTTCGGCAATCAGCGATTGAAACGGCGCGGCCCCATGCGGATCCATGCGCATCACAAACCGGATGTGATCCATCACCTGCCTGGCCGCGGTCTCAGGAGTATGGCCCTCCCACACACCGTCCCGGACAGTGCCTCCCTGGAACACCGTCGAGCGAAACGGCTGGCCTCCGGCGAACACCAGAGCGGTCTTGTGCGGATCGGCCCGCGAAATCGTCTGCGCGGAAGCGGTCAGCGACCGGGCCTCCGGCGGCGGCGTCATCACGAACAGCCCGACCATCGCTGACAACGAGCTCAGCAGAGTCCCAAGCACGCCCCACCAGCCCGGCACGAGCATATCCAGGATCTTCCATCCGGCGATCCCTGCCACCCCGACTTGGAACGCCCGCCACCACACCGTGCGCTGGCCAGGACCCCGGCTGGCGAACGGCGGCAGCGTAAAGACGGTTTTGACGAACTGCCGCACGCCGTACTCCATCAGCATCAGGCCCATCAGCACGAACACCCCCAAGCCGGCCAGTTGTTGCCAGACCGGCCGCTGCACGGCGGTGAACCACTCGAAGATGTGGCCGCCCAAGAACCAAATCGCGGCCAAAAATCCGGCATGGTGCGCCCAGAAGCCAAGATGGAGCCGCCACCGTCCGCTCTCCCCGGCGGGACGCAGATGGAAGTAGGCCAAGACCGCCAACAGCGAGCGGCTGGACAACAGCAGCGACAACGCCTCAGCCGCCAAGACGAGAAACAGCGTGATCCAAATGATCTGCCCATGGAGCGAGAGCCCGCTCAGGCGCAGGCCGGCCAGGAACCGTATGCCGATGAGCGGAAAGATGGCCCGGCCTCGCCCGACCCAGTTGCCGATGTAGAGCGGAAGACTGCCGGGTGTTTCCCAACGACCCAGGCTTGGCAGAAACGGCGCAAAGCGCGAGAGCCGGTTGAATTCGCTCACCACGGTGTAGACCATCAGCAGCGCGGCGAAGGTCAGGAGCGGCCACACCGGCGCCGCTGACGGCACCACGAGAGCAAGGAAGTCCGCCATCGGATGCGTTTCCCACCCTGGATTGACCGGGTTAAAGAGCATGATGCCCACGATCGCCAGGAGAAACAGCGGCAACTGGCGGGCCCATTTGTGCCAGAAGAAGTGCACCCGGTCCAACCGTTGGCGGCCCATCGAACTGTCCAGGAGCTGGCGCACGTGACCGGCTGCGTCAGCCGTTGAGCCGTAGTCCACCCCGACTGGTGGAGCATACCGATTCGTATCCAATCCCAGCTCCGCCACCACCTGGGACATGGCCCCGGCGTCCAGCACGGCGTTTCGCGCAATGACGCTCGAGGCCGCGTCGGCGTCGGCCAGATCCTGGACCAGGGCACGAGCCAGCCGGTCGCGATAGCCTTTCAGGAACGCCTCGGTCTGGGCCCATACCTCGTCATCAACTTCGCCCGGCAAAAAATATTTTCGTTGCGACGATGGGAGGTGGCCTCGCGTCAACTCTTCCGCGAGGTAGCGGCCCACCGCCTTGGCGAAGTTGTCCATCTGCTGCAGATACGCGTCATCGGAGTTCACGAGATGATCGGCTGCCGCGGTCAGATGCGGTGAAAAGGCGGTCATGTTGGTGGATAGCCCGAGCCGATGCCTTCGCCACTCGGCCACCAAGAGATAGATGCCCAGCAGATGGGTGTGGAAGAGCGTCTCCGCATCGCCTCGCATAAAGTAGAGGTTCGGCCTTTCGGCTTCCGGCGTCGCTGGACCCCCGCCATTTCTCCAGCCGCGCACCGTGCCCATGACGTTGCGGTTAAATCGTTGCAGTCCGGCCAGCGCCAAGGAGTCAGGAGCGACCAGATTCAGGCTATCGCGGATGCGGCCTTGCACCACCGTGCCGGTGGTGTAGAGTGGTCGCCGATTCGGATCGGCGAATCGCAGGATGCGATCGAGGTGGCTGGTGTAGCGCCAACGCCACGCGCGCGAGACGCCCGTCATGAACAGGTTCCAGGCCCAGATCACCAGCGGATACGCGGCGTACGTCAGCCACGTCCACAAGACGCCGTTATACCCGTGAGAGCTGAACCAGGCGACCAGGCGCCCAGTGCCCAGCAGCCCCAGATACCCGCCCCCCACCACCAGCGTCGAGAAGGCGAGATTGACCGGCAGATGCCTCAAGCCCCGGAATCGCGGCGTCGACCCGGTCGCCCGCAGGATCAAGCCCGCCACGCCGGAGGCCACCAACACCCACCAGTGCTGTTGAAGGGACAGACCGGCCAGCGTGTGCAGGATCGATTCAAACGGGAGCGCGGCGCTGGCGGTCACCATCCACGATGGAGCCGTCACCACCGCCAGCGCGGTCTCTGAAGCCCCTGTCGGTTCATGGCTCTGACCGTGGACCGTGGACCGTGGACGAACTGACCACCGACCGAGCCACCCAATGAACGGCATAGGATGCGCGATGCCTTCATGGATCCATCGCGGCGCGCCAGGCATCCACCGGCGAGTGATGACGTGGGTCTGCTCATGTCCCTCGACGAGGGAGCGTGAAAGTGGATCAGGCAGGAAATCGTAGACGAGCGTGAGCTGATCGTTAGGCGCACGATGGCGATTCGCCGCCTCGACCTCGGCTTTGGTACGATATTCCAACGGCTCATTGGAAGTATAAGGCCGTGCGACCAGATACTTGATCGTAGGGATAAGAGACGGTGGACGGTGGTCTGTGGACGGTGGACGCTCGAATAGGGTCGTTGCAACTGGCCCGGCGCGATTCAGGCCCGTTGAGCGTCGCGCGCGCCGCATGGCCAGATTCAGCATCGCGGCCAGCCACGCCTGGGCGAAGGCGTAACCGGCCAGGCTGGCAAGCAGCAGCGCGGGCAGGCTCCACAGGATGGAGAGCGCCGTCGCGGCAAGCGACAGCGCCGCGGTGACACCGGCTCCCAAGCGGCTGATTGGATAGGCTCCGCCGTTGATCCGTCCACGAAGCCTGCCCCAGGCGATCACGAACGCCAGCACCGTCACGGCAAACCCCATCATGAACGACATCGAACTCCAGGACGGGGTCGGCAGCGACTGCTGCGCCGTCGATGGCTTGGGAGTTGCCGAAGCGGCGATGGATCTCTCAGGATTCGGATACCGGTCGAACACGCCCCGTTGAATCCGGCCCAAGCGCTCCATCGCGCGCTCCACGGCGGTTGAGGTGGAGCCTTGGTAGTCGGCCCTTGACGGCGTCCGCTCGCCAAACTCATCCCTGATCCCTTTGGTGATGCTCTTTCCGTGCTGCCCCTCCATGATGGCTAGCGGGATGACGCCGTAGCCTGCAGGCAGATCAGCCCCCTGCTGAATTCGGAATGCGAGCCAGATCGTGTCCAGTTGACGCTGATAGAAGGCGGCGCGGTTCTTGGAGTCCTCGGCCAGACGTCGCGCCTCGGCTGCCGCCGCGGTGCCGGCGATGCCTTCGGCCTGAGCCTTGTCGAGATAGTGCGCCGCCAGTCGCTTGGCGACGTCCACCACCTGGGGCAACAGGTCCATCCAGATCGCGTCATCGCCGACCACCGACGCGGATGCAGGACCATGCACCGTGCCGGTCACGCGCGTGCTCATCGCCTTCATGATCCGCCTCTCGGTTTCGATGAACGTCTGATGCGGATCGAGGCCCATCGACTCCAGCCATGTCGGATTCATCAGGAACCACAAGGAGGAGCGGGCCGAGACGCTGGTGTCGCGGATGTAGCCGACGCCGTTGCCGTCGGCTCGCTTGTGCACCGCATGGTGCACCACGTGCCGTTGCGGATCGACGAGATAGGTCTCGATGAAGTGGCGCAGGCCGGCCCGCGCCGATTCCACGGCGGGACGCAGCCGCTTCGTGAAGTCCTCCTTGGAAAGCGCAGGCGCCGGGCGTCCCGGAGCCGCGGGCGGGGCGTCCTGTGGCAAGTGGGTATGTTCGATGTTGATCGAGGCGATGAACGTCAGCATCCGTTCCATCAGGCGGTTCTCATCGGCAAACATGGCGGTGCGTTGATGCTTCGGCATGCTCCAGGCCGTCTCGCGGTTGGACACGTAGCCGCCGGATCGATCCGAATCGGCAAACGCGTTCATCACGCGCTCGGCCAGACGGAGGGTCTCCGACAAAAATTCCTCCTCGCCGGTCGCGAAGTAGTAATTGAGCATCGCCAGCACCGCCGTGGCATTGCGCCGGAGGTGGGCGCGGGGCATGTCCCGGCCAAAGGGCGTGACGAGCACTCCCGTGGCGGCGTCGTAGGCCTCAAAGAACTGTCCGCTGTTGCGAAGCGTCGTGTGGGCGGCATCGAAATAGAGCCAATCCACCAGCGTGCGCATCAACGCCTTGGCCTCGGCCCGATCCTGCGGACGTCCCGTTGCCAGCAGCAACAACACGATCTGCGCATTGGTCATCGGATCGGCGACGCTCGTCCCTGGGGATTCCACGTAGATCCCGGTTCCGGGGGAACGGAAGCCCTTGGCGCGCAGCTCATCGACCGTGCGCTGCGCCGTCTCCTGAACTTCGTTCTGGACCGCGATCCGCTGTTTCAGTGGCGTTCGGTCGGTGACGGTCGCGCCGGCCAGGCGCGCGACCTCGGCCGGACTGGTACGAGCTAGCCAATCGTGGATGGCGCGCTCGATCGTCCGGGTGTGCTGAAGCGGATCCTCGGCGCGGAATCGGTCGTTGAGGATCTGCTCCACCAGGTCTTGCTCGTCGCTGGACAGCTCCACCGGCCGCCCGGGCGGCAGCGCCTCCCGATCCGGGAAGAAGAGCCGGTAGAGGATGTTCACGATCACGTTATCGATGCGGTGGCCTGAGTCGGAGCGGCCGTCTTTGAGCCCGGTCACCCTGATGAACCCCAACCGGATCTCATCCGGAATGCCGGTGTTCAAATCACCGGGGTCGAAGCTTTGCGTCGTCAGGATGCCGTCCTTCGGATTCTTCGTGACGATCTTCACCTCTCTCGCGTTTTCCTTGGTGAGGATGATCGTCGGATACGTGCCGGTCTTGCCATCCACGCTGACGACCGGATAGTCGCCGGCCTGATCGTAGATGAAGCGCACCGCCCGCTCCTCCATCTTGGTCACGTCCCCGCGCCCGGAGGCATCGTACTCGTACACCATCGTCTCCTGGAGCTTGCGGCCATCGGGCCGGTAGACCGTGATCACCCGAACCAGTTGGATGGGCTTGCGCTTTTCTCCCGGCTGCGGCGTGATCTTGCGGGTGACTTCGATCAGGCCTTCGGAGAGCACGCGCACCTGATACAGATCCATGATCGAGGTCTTGCCGTCCTGGGCATGGCGCACCTGCCACTGCGGTTGCACCGAGCCTGGCGCGCCAAGCCGGAAGACGTCGCTGACCTTCAGCGTGCCGGTGATGGCGCGGCCCGGATGCGGCTTGTAGCGCAGGCGCATGCGCGCGATCTCGGTGGTGCCAAGCTGCCGCTGGATTTCTTTCACGGGAATCAGCTTCACCGTCTCGTCCTTGAGCCAGTCAGAGAGCATGACCCCTGTGGCCAACGAGACTGGATCGGTCCGGTTTGGCTCTTGATAATAGAGGGGAGTTCCGACATAAGGTGGGTGGAAGCGATCGAAGACTATCGGGGGCTTCCCATTGGCTGGGGTGATCTCGACTTCCAAGACGCCATCCTCAGCGCCATCCCGTCCCTTGGGAAGGTATTGGGCGTAGAAAGAGAGGAAGTCCCGGTCGCCCACGTTGACCGGCGCCCTTGTCGGCAGATGCATGTCTTTCCAGTCACTGGGCGCGACCATCTCCCGCCAGGGCATAGCCCCGTCGCGATGGAAGTAGTACACCCGTCCTTCCTTGCCGTTGGAGGTCTTCAGCACGTCGAGGACCGGCTTGCCATACCGGTCATTCCACTGCTCGCTGTGCACCAGGACATCGCCCCACCGGTCGTAGTACGCCCACTGCTTGACCGTCCAGAACTCTTCCTTGCGGTCGGGCAGATACGGGTTGAGCCGGATGCCGCGCGAGAGCACCCTCGACTCCCGTCGCAATGGGCCGTCCGCCCCCAACGTGCCCAACACTCCGCTGGGGTCAATGAGGGAGGGATGATCCGACAAGTCGTAGGTCTCGCCGGTCCGGTCCAACCCCCACTGATCGAAAGCGACGCTCGTGGCTTCGCCGGTGATCTCATTGCGGATTTCCTGGCGGCTGCCGCGCTGCTTATAGCCGTTGATTTGGACCGTCTGGACTTTCTCGCCAAACGGCCCCTGGGTCCACAGCCGCTCCCGGGCGCGGATCATGCCCCCCTCATCGACGCCGAGCTTGTCGGACTCGCTCACCCTGAATAGCCGCCTGCCGCGCTCGTCCACCCGATACGTCACGCTGTCATCGGCGATCTCATCGACGCTGCCGCTCCCCGGTCTGAAGGTCGCGCGCATGACGTGCACCGGCACGAATCCATCCGGCCCACGCGCGAAGTCTCGATACCCGGTGATCACCCCGACCTCGAATCCATAGGGGTTCTTGACCATCTGGGTCACCAGCCCGGTCATGCGGCTGCGCTTCTGGTAGGTCAGATCGCCGCTGTCCGGATCGATCGACACCACGTCGGCGTGATCGGCGTGGTAGGAAGGATGGCGCACCCCATCGCTGGTGGTGAAGTCGTTGTAGAACGTATCGCCACCGCTGGCGAGGTTGCGTTGGCCGTACCACGTGCTGTCATCGTAGGAGAGATAGGTGTCAACCGCCGCCACATAGGTCCGCGTCAGCTCCTGGCGCGCGGCGGCGAACGATCCTGTCCGCATCATGTCCCACAGCTCTTCAACCGACACGCCGGCGGCGGGCAGCAGGGTTCCCATCGCATTGATGGCGTCGGTGGCGTCCTTGTAGCTGGTCCGGTCTCTGACCAAGAGTCCGTCGTTGCGAATGACTTCCTGCCACGTCTCCCGCAGCGTGAAGTTGATGAGCTGGTTGGTCACGTCTCCCGTCACCGGATCGATCCCGACCAGCCAGGAGACCTTGAAGGGCTTGTGGTCGCGCCGATGGCCGAACTGATCCAGCGCGTACACCTGACCCATCGTGGCGATCCGATGGACCGCATAGAGACCGTCATAGGCCAGGTAGAGCGCTTTTTCTCGGACCGACCGGCCATCTTCCCTGGAGATGAAATAATGAATGGTGACCTTCCCCCACTTGTCCCACACGTCTTCCGAATCCAGATGCGTCACGTGATTGCGCTGGTGGTAGGTCACCGAGCCATCGGCCCGGTTGATGGCCGAGAGGTCGCGCGCCGGATCGCCGGAGGCGTTGACCAACCACCCGGAAATGAGTGGGCGCTCCTGCCCGCGGTACAGCTCGGTGGTCAAGCCCAGGGCCGGGTTGTAGACGTAGGTGTCGCTGGTGACGCCGATACCGAGCAGTTTCAAGATCCCTTCATGCTGGCTGAGCTCCACGAGCCGACGATGGAAGACTCCACCCACCACCTTCCCGCGGATATTGGCCACCAAGAGTCCCTGGTTGCTGATGAGCTGCTGCGAAACCACCTTGGTCACGTGGTCCTCGTAGCGCCACCACACCGACCCATCCGCGCGCACAAAGCCCAGTTGCGTCGTGCGGTCGGAGGTCGTGAGGGGATGGTGGTCCTGATCGATGAGGGTGCCGGTGATCAGGGGTCCGCCCTGCGAGTGACGAGCAGCCGGATCGTAGTGCCGTAGCAACCGACCGGGGACATAGGCGTAGGTGTGGCTCTTCACCGCCAACCCGACCAGGCCCAGCAGCCCTCGATAGTGGGGGATCTGAATGATCTGCTCAGCGCCATCCTCGCCGAAGTCGATCTTCGCCCGTCCTCGGCCCAGCGCGTCAAAACGCTGGATCCATTTCAACGTGGTGAGCTGATTGGTAAACTGCACCGGAAGCTGACCTTCGATGAAATCGCGCCCATCCACGATCCCGTCGTGGTTGGTGTCCATGGCCTCGGTGACGATCAAGGCTTGGCTCGCCTGATACTCAGAGAGCCGCCGCGTCCCGTCGAAGGCGTAGAGGCGGCCGGCCGTCGTCAGTCCGAGCCACTGCAACACCCCGCGAGACTCCATGATCTGCACCGCCTCAGGAACAAACCGGCCGCCGGGTGAGCTGGCCGATCCCGTGTATTCGGCGATGAGCTGCCCGAGCCCGTCACGCACCTGCTGCGACTGCACCTTCGTGATCACTTGCTCGATGCTGTAGACCGCTCCGTACAGGCGATCGGAGGAAGCCGCGCGAGGCAGGAGCTCGCTGCGCACGCGTCCCGAGGCCGCCGTCTCAAGACTGGCCACGGACAGCAAGGGGCCTCGCTCATCAGCGGCCGCGCCATCGTACTCGTAGCGATGAATCCGAGCCGCCACCGTCAGAAAGATGTTGCCGTGCAGCGCACGTGAGTAGTCGTAGTCGACGAGCAGTTGGGCCGGCTCTTCCTCAGGATCGGCGGGCATCGTCAGCCGCTGCCGCAAGACGGAGCCGGAGACCAGATCGAACGTCTCCTGCGCCGTTGTGAAGATCGGACCCAACTCGCCCGTCAGTAAAGAGGTCGTGGCCATGGTGATCGTGCGGTGGCTCAGATCGATGCCCGTTCTCTCGGAGCGGCGGATCACCTGATCGCCCGCGGTCAGGGTGGTGCGGTCTGCCACGCCGAGGAACCGCGTGAGCGTGTTTGCGTAGTCGTAGCGGATGGGCGCGCGACTTCCATCGCGGCCGGTGAGCGTCTGGGTGCGCATCGCGCCTGAGGCGAAATCCAGCACTTTGCCGGTCCGTTTGAACGGTTCATCGCCGTTCAGGAACGACGCGACGGTCATGTGGATGGTGCCCCCATACGGATCCACCTGTGGGATGCCGCGTTCATCGCGATCGACGGACGCAACCTCGGTGATCACGCCATCCACCCGCGTGGTCAGCATCGAGGCGACCCCGGCAAACTGGTGCAGACCCACCGTGCGATCATACTCGTGCCTCACCGTCGCCACCGTCCCATCGCCGGCGGTGAGCTTCTGGGCAACGGTCGCGCCCGAGACGATGCCGAACTCCTCCTCGATCGTCTTGAGGATCTGCTCGCGACGCCCTTCCCAATAGAAGGTGGTCGTCACGCCGATCGTGTGGACCTCCAGATCGACGCTGCGCTGGCTCTGGGTCTTGAAGAGAACGCCATTGACCGTCGTTTCCGTGTGGGCGGCCAGATTCAGGAACCGGTTGCCGCCGCGCGAGCGGTCATAGTCGTAGAGGGTGCGGACGATCGTCCCATCGAGCATCGTCACGGTCTGGGTTTGAATTGATCCGGACACGATGTTCAAGACCTGTTCGTCGTGCTTGAAGGGTGCGTCGGCGTTTGCCGGCCAATAGTACATTGCGTTCATGACGAGCGTGCGGGTCGTGAGGTTGACGCGATCCGGATCCAACACGGAGTCGCTCCACAACACGTGATCGACCAACGTCGTCGTCCTTGAAGCCACACCGAGGAAGATGTTGGTGAAGGCTTCTGGCTCATAGGCGTAGCGGACTTCAGCCACTGAACCATCGCCCGCTGTGAGCCGCTGCCCACGCACCGACCCGGAGACCACGTCGAACTGCTCAGCGACGGTCTTGAACATGCGATCACGGAGATAGGACGTCGTGGTCATGGAGATCAGATGTCGGGTGACGTCGACTCCGCCGCGTTCCAAGACAGACACCTTCAACAACTCGCCGTTGACGCGCGTGACCGCCCGCGAGGCCAGACCCAAGAAGCGGCTGCCGCCATCCTGCTTCTTGTGCTCATACTGGGTGATCGCCACCGTCCCATCGAGCGCGGTCACGGATTGCGTCAGAGCCGCCCCGGTCAGCAGGTCGGCGGTCTCCTCCACGGTCTTCAAGACCTGATCGATGCGCCCTTTCCAGTGGAAGGTCGTCGTGAGCTGCGCCGTTCGGGTTCGCGCATCGATCCGCTCCAGACGGGATGTTTTCAACCGTTGCCCTGCCATGTCTGTCGTGATCGCCTGTGAAGCGATCTTGAGGAAGATGTCGCCGCCTTCAGACTCGTTGTAGGTGTAGGCCACTCTGGCTTGCGTGCCGTCTCCCGCTGTCAACTGTTGGGTCATCGCCGCGCCGGACACGATGTCGAAATCCTCCTCCAGCGATTTGAGAATCTGCTGCCGTTTTCCCTCCCAATGGAACGTCGTCGTCACGCCGATGGTGTGGGTCTCCAGATCGACGTCGCGCAAGCTCGCGGTCTTCGCCAGTGTCCCATCCACCGTCGTGGTCACCTCAGCCGCCAAGCCGATGAAGAGGTTGCCGCCCTGCTCCGGGGTATAGGCATACGTCGTGACGACCTGCTCATCATTCACTACCTCGGTTTCGCGCAGGATCGAACCCGAGCCAAGATCCAGAAGCTGCACAACATTCTTGAACGCATGGGTCTGCTCGTTGGGCAGGTAGTAGTCAGTGGAGACCTCCAGCGTCTGATGCGCGAGATCGACTTGGAACGTCCCGGCCACGTCCCGTCGCAAGCTTGACACTTTGTGCAGCCGGTTGTTCACGCGCGTGGTGGCCTTGGAGGCGATCCCCAAGAACAGATCGCCTCCCTGCTCCGCGTCATGCTCGTAGGTCACTTCCGCGACGGTGCCGTTGCCGGCCACCAGCCGCTGACTCACCTGGGAGCCGGTGCGTAGATCCAAGACTTCCTCCACGCTCTTGAAGACGCGACTGGCATCTCCGTTGAGGTAATACTCGACCCGCCGGCCGATACGATGTCCCTGCAGATCAAACGCGCGCTCCATCTGGAACGTGCTCACGAGACGGCCGGTGGCTTCCTCACGGGTCTCGCCTGAAATCGGAATCTGGATATAGGACGGTCCGGCGGTGCGCGGATCAAACTCGTCCCAGAAGGTGTGCAAGCCGTTGCGCTCCACCTTCACATCCTCCCCATACCGGAACCTCGTCACCAACCCGTTGCGCCGCTGTTGCTCTAACCGACCGGTCCGCGCGTCGTAGGTGTTCTGCTCTTTTCCAATCGGCGCATCAAGCCCCCGATAGAATCGGTACACGTCTCGGTAGACCTCCCCAAGGCGCTCATCGCTTCCCCGGAGGACGGAGATGGCGTGCACCGTGTCGAAGTTGTGGGCGATATCGGTGATGTCCAGTTCCGCCCGTCGATAGTCAGGCTTCAGATCGTGGCGAACGAGCGAGACGGTCACCTTCGGCAACGCCACGCGATGCAGCCCGTCCGGCAGCGCTCGGTCAAATCGATCAAAGTACGCCAGCACCAACTGTCCGCCCCTCACCTGGAACGCGAATCCGCCATGGCGCTGGCCCAGCACCAGCGGATGGCCGATCGCCGCCGTGAGCTTGCGCTGAATCTCTGGCAAGAGTTCCACCGCTTTGTCGAGGAGCGCCTTGAACGTCTGCACGTCCTTAAACGTGCGGCCCGGGCCGATGGTCTCGATGATCGATTGAATGGTCGTGCGTGCATGTCGATCGCGCCCCTGATACGCGGCTCCAAGACCATAGAGCAGCGCCACGTGCCGGAACAGATCCGCTCGACTCACCAGGTCTTGGAACGCGCGCAGGTCCCGAATGACGTCGTCGATGCCCTTGGTCAGCGTCGCGCCCTCGCGCATCAGCTTTCCCGCCGTCTCATCGAAGAACTCGATGGTGCCGTGAGCACGGAAGGAAGTCGCAACGACACTCTCCTCCATCGCCAACACCGCCCGATGGACCTTCTTGCGCCCGTCGTAGCGCGTCCCCAGGCCGTACTTCACCACCAACGCATCGCCTGTCTCCCGGACGATCCTGGTTTGGTTTCTCAAACTGGTGAGCAGCTCATTCACGTTGCCAAAGATCAGTGGCTGCTGGTTGGGTAGGCTGATCAACACATCCCCCACACGCTCAAACTTAATCACGAGTGGCCGCCCGCTTTTCGGATCCACGCCGTGTAACTCGAGGCTGTTCAAACTCGGGTCATTCGGCAACACAATCGTGCCCGTCGTGCGCGGCCCGAGCTTGATAAGCGATTCGAGCGAGCCGACGATCGCTCGATGGACCACATTGCGCGGATCGTAATCACTGAGGCCGAAGATGGGTAGCCAGTCGGCTTTGTGCGCAATGAGCTGGCGTTGGTTGTCCAAACTCTCCAGTAGTTGCGTGACGTTCTCGAAGTCAAGCGGTTGGTTGTCGCGCTGCTCGACCCCGGTGAGGGTGTTATTAGGTACAAGGATCGTGCCCCGCTCGCGGATGCCCTGCAACTTGATCAGCGACTCCAGGGTGGCGACAATCGCCCGGTGGACGGGGTTGCGCGGATCGTAGTCGCTCAACCCAAAGATGGGCAGCCACCGCGAGCGCTGGGCGATCAGCGTGGCTTGATTGCGCAAGCTGACGAGGAGTTGGTCCACGGTCTGGAACACGAAACGCTCGCCCGGTCGGCGTTCGATCCCGGTGAGCGTCGCGTTCGGCAGCACGATCGGCGGCGGCTGGCGATTCCCGAGCGGCAGTTGTGACTCCAGAGTAGAGACAATCGCCCGGTGGCGGATGTCCTGCGGGTTGTAGCCATCCAACCCGAAGATGGCCCCCCACTCCCCCACCGCCTGCGCGAGCGCGGCCTGGTTGCGCAGGCTCTGGAGTAGCTCGTCCACCGTCGTGAAGACCAGGGGCGTATTTTCGAGCTTGCGCACGGCCTGCCGGCTCACCGCACTGGACGTGAGCGCGCGTGTCGTGCTTCCCACCCCGCGCTGGCTACTCGTGACTGTCTCCAACTCGTCCGTCAGCTCAACAATGGTTCCTGTCTCCCGCACCCCAGGCAGCTTGATAACGGATTCTAACTGGGCCAGCAGCGCGCGGTGGATCGGGTTGGCCGGGTCGTAGTCACCCATGCCGAAAAGAGCCGGCGCGAAGCTCGTCCACTCGGCGCGCAGCGCAGCCTGGTTGTCCAACGACTTAGCCAACGCCGTCGGACTGAGCTGCTTGAGATCGGTGCGCTTCTCCAGGTCGGTGAGGGCGTCGTTGAGGACGAAGCCCTCGTAGGTGCCGCTGCCCAGGCCCTGGGCGAGCGTGGTGGCCAGGGCGCGGTGGAGTTTGTTGGTGGGCTGATAGGCGCTGGCGAACTGCGACCCGAAGAC
>JACPXS010000011.1 GCA_016196415.1 Candidatus Omnitrophota bacterium | reverse complement strand
TCTCTGGCCGGATCAGCGGCAATACCTCTTTGTCGATGATCTGATTAGGATTTTGCGGAAGCTCAGTTCGCTGCAGAACCCCCCGCATCGGTTATTTAACGTCACTGCCCCCGATCCCGTTGATACCCCCACGCTCGCTGAGATGATCAAGCGAATCACCGGCTCCTCGAGCGAGCTCGAGGTCGATCACTCACGCCGCGTTCGCCAACTCCAGCTCAACACGGCCCGCTTTGAAGATCTCGTGACGAGGATCGATCCATCGTTCAGATTTACCAGTCTCGAGGACGGCTTAAAAGCCACCGTCGCCTGGCAGCGGCTGCCGATGGGATGGTCGCTTCACGAACGGACAGGGGAACAGGCGTTTAAGGTGGCAGGGCGGCGCGTCGAAGGGGCGGTGCTGGTGCTCGATCCGCGCGCCGTCCACGTGGATTTAGCGGTCCAGGAAGACCTCAACGGCGGGCAGGGGATCGTGCGAGACCAAGGCGAGCCGTCCTTCATCCATCCTGGGACCGGCCGCAAGGGCGTTGGCGAGAAGGGCATTCGTCAAGACTTCAGAACGACTCATGAAATGGTGAGGGTGTACATCGGTCGGCATCCGGACCGTCGCGTCATTGGCTACGTCGGGGATGGGAACCTCCTGATGGGCAAGGATGTCGTGGCTTGGGTGGACGGGACGCTCTATCACGTCCAGAGTGAACCGGTGACTCAACGACCGTACTTCTCATTGATCTTCTGGAACGACGGGCGAGCGAGCCTTGATTGGGTTCGGTTCCGTGATGGTCGGGTCATCTTCGTCCAGACGCCGGAGAGCGTCGAGGGCCAAGACGTCACGCATGAGGTGCGGGCCCTGACATCGGGCGAGCGCATCTTGGAACGCGGGTCGATCATCCCCCGTGCGGAGATCACGGAGGAGTTCGACCTTCGGCACCTCATCGCTTTTCCGTTCATGGGCGGTGACATGAACTTTGGGTATGTGGAGCTTGTAGCTGACCCGGGCCTGCGCCAACGGGCGCTGCGCGGCGAGGTCCTGGCCTTCCCGCTTCCAGCGCAAGACCAGATGTCAAACCTGCAAGCTGGGCTAGATGAGAAAAGCTACCAGGCCGTCACTTCGATCGAGGAAGTTCGGGAGCCTGGGCAGTACGTCATTGACAAAGCCAGCGGAACGCTCTCGATTCGCTTCAAACCCGGCATCTACCCGCACAACATCATCGGAGTGCGTCGGGATGGCACGCTCGTGAGTCTTGTCATCAAGGGCAAGTCCAACCGCATCGGTATCTCCTTCGAAGAAGCCGCTCAGCTTATGCGTGAGCAGGGAGCCACGGACGCCATCATCCTCGACAACGGTGGTGATGCGATGATGAACGTCGGTGGCCGATTCGTGGTACCCTCCTTCACGGGCCGTGACCAACTCTCGGCATTGTTGGTCTTCACTCAACCAAGACCAGCGCAAGTGACGCCGGAGGCGCCTCCTGCGCCGCCGAGCCCGGCACGGGAACAATCGGGGCCAGCCACCGATTCAGAAGTGTCAGACACTTCTGCGGAGGGCCCCACCCGCGGCTCGGCGTCCGGGAAGACCGGCCGGATCGCGCGGATGGTGGCTAGGGCGGATGGGCGCGGAGAGGTCTCGGAGCGGTTAGTCGACGCGATGAATCGATCCGGTCCTGTCGAGGACGAGCAATCCCTTGAAATCCTCGGCAGGCAAGCGGTCGAGGAGGCGGAGGAACGCCTCGATCACGTCAGCGGCGTAGGGCGGGTGGATCTGGATGTGGACGATCGTCAGGAGGGCGGGCGGGTACAAGGCCGTATTGGTGAAGTCCTTGTCCAGCGTGACGAGGATGCGTTCTTCGTGGCGGGCGCGGGTGGCAATCACCGCATCGGGGCTGGAGGGTTCAACGCGGACCACGTCGTGACCGGCACGGCTCAGGGCGGTCCGGAGTTTGAGGGGGACGTCCTCGTCAATCAGGAACCGCATGGTCCCCGCGCGCGGGACGTTCGAGGGCGAGGTACTCCTGGTTCTTGGCGTACTGGGCCGCAAAGTGCAGCGCAGCCCGGACATGATCAGGCGTCAGATCAGGATAGTAGTCCGGACCGACAATCACCTCAGGAGCCACCCCGCCTTCCAGCAGCTCCAAGACCACATAGAGCGGAATTCGGGTCCCTCGAAAGCACGGCTTCCCATGGTGGATCTGAGGATCGGCGCGGACATATTGTTCAATCAACGGGTCCATTCTCAAGCCCTCCTCTCACGACCTCATCTGAAGCAAGTATAGCCGCCCCAGTGCAGGCTGTCAACGAAGCGAGCCCCGAGCCGACCAGCGGGTCAACGATGTTCGATGCCGGCCAGGTCGCGCGGATGGTGACGCTGATCATCCTGGGCGGGGCGGCGGTCGCGGCGGCGGACAGCGGCGGCCCGGCAGGGAACCTGACCGTCGCGACCCTCCTGACCGGGTTCCTTGGATCCTGGCTGGTGGGGACGGCCTGGGCGGTGTGGGGACGCTTAATCAAGCGGCGTTGGGTCCAGCCGCCGCCTCTGCCTCAGCGGCCAGACGGACCGCCGAGCCCGACGGGGGAACAGGGTCGTCACTCAGATGAGGTGGCCGCGCTCCCGGACCACCCCTCTTTTTCCGGCCCTGCCGAGGAAGCGCTACCTCAAGGCGGCGCGCGCCATGCCACCGGCAGGTCGGTCATCGACGCCGGCGGGGATCTGGGCCGACCGACCAAGCCCCAGGCTCTCGTGGAGCAGCACCTGCTCTTGCCGCAGCCGGACGCCGAGGGGTTGGCCCAGGCGCTGGGCCGGATGATGGATGACGACGACCTCAAGCAGTTGACCGAGGTGTTCGCCGCGATGGTCACGCTCGTCACCAAACAACCGGAAACGCAGCCGGCCGCGGTGGAGGTGTTCCAGCGCGTCATCGAGGCCCGTCTCTCCAAGTCGCTGTTGAAGCAGCTCGTGTGGGAAATCAGCAGCCGGTATCCCAAGCGCTTGAACGCCGCCGGCCGGGCGGTCATCCGAGCGCTCATCGAAGATGCCGTCCAGCCGCGCCGCCAGCCCCTTCCGGAGGACCGCCCCAGGGCGGCAGATGAGCGGGACCACGTGGACCTGCGGCCGTTGGCAGACCTGCCGGCAGAGTGGAGGACCAGCCAGCCTGGAACCGGCGGCAATGCGTGGCGGCGGCGGCACATGCTCAAAACGCTGAGCGGGCCGTGGGGACGCCTCCGCGCGGCCTGGCTGCCGGCGGACAAGGCCGCGCGCTGGCCGGCTGAGGAGTGGGGGATTGACATCCAGAGCCTGACGCGCAAGACGTTGGCCGGCGGCGGGCTGGCCATCGAATACTACCATCCGGCAGGGCAGCGGACACCTGTCCTGGCGCTGCGCAAGATCGGGAAGGGTCAGTGGGATCCGCAGCGACGGCGCCTGGCCATGCCGGCCCCGGAGGGGCTGCCGCCGCCGCGCCTGGCCTTCGATCCCGCCGGGCCGGCCGTCACCATTGAGCTGCCCGCCCAGGCGCGGCCCCTGCTGGAAGCGGCAAGGTGGACGTATTGGGAAGGCACGATCCGGACCGGCCTGACCTGGCGGCTCATCTTCGCCTCCCAAGTTGAGTCTGATCAGAGGGCCGCGCCGAGCGTGTCCGGAATCGCCGGCAGGCCGGTCATCCACGCCGGCGACATGGGCGCGGCGGATCGGCGGGAGCGCTCGCCGGCGCAGATGGTGGACGACTACCTGGCGCCGCAGAACCTGGATGCGCGTAGCGCGACAGGACTCGCCGACGATCTGGGCGACCTACTCGCCGCCGGCGACACCGACGGGCTGGCGCAGGCGTTCGTGCGGATGGCGCAGCGGATCGGGAGCCAGCCTGAGCGCCATCCTGAGGTCTCCTACGCGATCGCTGGCGCGCTCTGGCTCCTCTTCCTGAGACATTCCGGGGACCTGCCGGGCTGGGCCGCCATCGAGGCGCGCATGGGAATACTGGAGCGTCAAGCCATTGAGCGACTCTTCCCCTCACGGTGGTGGCTCCTGACGAATGAGCTCAGGCGCCACCGTGTCAGTCGGCCCATCCCCCTGCCTCGGGTCGCCCAAGCGCTCCATTGGTGCCTCGGTGTTTTGGGGCCAAGGCGGCTTGGGCAACCGCCGAACGCCATTGAGTCTAACCTCACCGAGAGCTGGCTCGTTGCCAAGGCCTTGCCGATGCTGCAGCAGTTTGCGAGCATCCAGGATGCCACGGACTTGCCGTCCTATGATCCGTCAACCCTGCAGGCCGAACAGTTCAGCCGCATGGCCTGGGTGCTCTATGAGCGCGTACGGGCCCGACCGGACTTCCAACAGATGGATGGCCACGCCGTCGTGAACGAAATGCAAGCCCTGTTGCAGCAGGAGTACGGGCTGGAACCAGGCGGCTACCCGCTACCAGCCCATAAGCCGTGGATGTGGCCCCAAAGCGAAGATGGCGACGCGCACAACGCCCCGGGGACGGAGATCACCGGTACGCCGGTCATCAAGGCCGGCGACATGGGCGCGGCGGATCGGCGGGAGCGCACACCGGCGCAGATGGTGGACGACTCCCTGGCGCCAGAGAATCTGGATGAGAACAGTGCCACAGGGCTCGCCGGAGACTTAGGCGACCTGATCGCCGCGGGCGACACCGAAGGGCTCGCACAGGCCTTCATCGCGATGGCGCACCTCATCCGCGGCCAGCCGGAGGCGGAGCGCGTCGTCATCGACACCTTCCAGCTCCTCCTCCAGCGCCATCCGCCCTATCCCGTTCCCGTCCTCCACCAGCAGGACTGGTGGTTTCCCGTCCAACGGCGCATCAACCTTCTTCGACCACAGCGAGAGACGCGGGTGGTGCCAGCCGCTCGAGTTGGGGAAGCGCTCCACATGGTTCTTCAGCTCATCATCTTTGAGATGGGGGCAGGAGAGTCACCATCGGCAATCGAACGCTATCTCATGTCGCTGGATCGTCCCACCGAGCAGTTGAGGCAGAGCCGGATTTTCGCTGGAGTGTTGAGGTATTTGCGGGAGCACCAGTATTCCAGTGATGCGTCGGGCTTGCCCTTCTATGACCCAGCGACCTTGCCGATCGATCGACCGGGTCGCATTGCATGGGATCTCTACCGCCATGTCAGCGCCCGGCCGGACTTTGGCCAGATGAACGGCCAAGACGTCGTGTACGCGATGATGGCCGAGCTCCGCCGCCAATACAGGCTGCACACGGGCGGAGCCCCGAAGCTCGGCGACACATGGCTCAGGCCGGCAGACTTGGTTTGGGCACTGGAGAGGCTGAAACCGCCAGGTCAACGAGGCAGACCACGGCGACGAGTTTTACCTCTCAACGCCCCCGGGATGTCCGGCATGGGCGCGGCGGGCGGCCGGCGGACGTTCCGGACGGATACCGACCGTGCGCTCCCCACGACATGGGAGGAAGTCACGGAGACGCGGCCGGCTCAGCAGCAACGGCGCTTCTTCCTGTCGTCGTTCGCGGTCGGGACTCTGTTCCAGAACCTGTGGTTGATTACAGGATGGTTCGTTCTGGGTGGGCAGCCGGATGCGTTCGGATCCTTCCTCTCTTGGGCCACGGTGGCCGCCATCATGGTTGCTTTGCTAGAGGGCGCGCGAAGCCATCGAAGGTTCTTGGACGCCCATCCGCGGATCCTGGTGAATCTTGTCAACGGCTCACCCATCACCCGCGCGCCAACCGACGCGGAGTGGCGCGAGCTTGGCAATGCGGCGGACCGGTATAGCGCCGTGTACGCCAGTGCCCTGCTGTTGTCCACGCTCATGCTGAGCCCGGCGCGGTGGGTCTTCGGTGACTCCGTCTGGATGGTGGCGAGCGTCGTCGGCTTCTCCTGGATGGCGTTGGGGATGGGGTACGCTATTGCGACTTTGTGGCAGCGAGCGGAGAATCGCCAGATCCGTCACCTGCGCGAGTTGGAGGTGGAACGCGGGGTGTTCCGGACGGATCTCCCTCCGGAGCGGCCGCCCGCGCCGCCCAGCCCCGCCCGAGATGGTCAACCGGATCAGGTTGCCTCAACCTCAAGCGGATCCTCTATTATTTCGCATGCCGAAGAAGCGCTACCTCTTGAAACGCTCTTTGAGGAGTTGAGCAGTGGGCGCATCGACTCGACGGAATTTCTCGCGGGCTTCGAAACGCTGTACGAAGCCACGCCCGACGATCGGAAGGATGCCTTCATTGCCGAGGCCCTCCAGCGGCATGGACGGCCTGCCGCTTCGCGGGGCGCGCCGCCGGAAGTCGGAGCGGTCATGGAGCAGTTCCAAGCCGAATCCTCGGCGAGGCGGACCTTGGCCGAGCTGCGGGAGCAGTTCACCCGGGCCGGCTTCGGCGAGCGGCGGCGGGAGCTCATCATCGCGCAGATGTGGCTGGAGCCAGGCTACATTGGCCGCCCGGGGACTGCTGTGCGGCCCCTCCTGCACCTCATGGCCGACGCCATCATCGCGCTCAGGTTGCGCGCCGCAGACCACGAGGCCTTACGGGCGTTGTTTGAGCTGGCCCTGGATTGCGAAGGCGATGCCGAGCGATTCAGGTTGTTGCTGAGACAAGCTCAAGACCGCAAGACGCTCATGGCGCTCTCAGGCGACGCCGCAGAGAAGGGGAGACCGTCGTTGTCTCAACCTCCAGCAGAGGAGAGCCATCCTGCAGCCGCGCTCATGCCGGCCTTCTCTGTCACGGTTCACGAGCCGCCGCTCAACCGCCAGAGCGACGGCAAGATCCTCGTGACCATGCCCGAGCCGCGGCGCAGGGCGTCTCGGTGGGACCAGGCCGTCCTGTCGGCCGCGCTCGACTACGCAAAGGCCCACCACCTGACGACTGTCCTGCTCTCGCCGCCCTTTGCGCAGTATCGAACGTGGAGCACGTTGTCTCGCTCCGCGCCCCATCCGTACGTCGCCTATCGGCATTACAGCAAGCTGCCCTACGACGCCGGCTTCCGCCTGCGCGTGCGCCGGCACACGCAGTTCAGCCGCTCCTTTTTGAACCTCGGTTCTCACCTCGTGTGGGAGCTGGACCTCCTCGCCTTCGCCTCCTCCGCCGAGCCCGCTTTTGTTTCCTCTGATGAGGAGACGCTACCTCTGATGCGCGAATGGACTGCAGCCGCCTGGCGCGAGTGGCTGGCGGAGCACCAGCCGGCGCTGGCGCAGGCGGCCCTTGCGCGCCTGTCGCCCCAGGATGGCGCGCTCTTCCCAGGCCCGGCGGTGTTTGAGGAGATCCTGATCCGGGCGATGCTGCGCTCGCAGGAACTCAGCCGAACCGAGGCGTATCGGACCGGCCGGCGCTTCGTGACGCTGCCGGCCTTATTAGAGGAAGCCGCCCGTGACGCGCTGCCGTTGCCCGAGCTCGGCACACGGCAGCTCAAGGCCTATGCGGACGCCGCGCTGGATCTGCTCAACCGCGAGATCTTCCCGACGGCGCACGGGCTCTGGCTGCCTGACCTGGAAGCCAGGTGGGACGCGGCCGAGCAGGGGGGAGACCCCCAGGCGGCGCAGCAGGTGTTTGACGAACTGTTCAGCGCCCCCGGGATGTCCGGCGTGGGCGCGGCGGAGCGAGATGGATTAGGGCGACCAGAGGGTCAGCAGGCGGCTGGGGACGCGGCGGAAGTCCGGGTCGGCAGAGGCGAGATGTCGAAGGCC
Organism: Candidatus Omnitrophota bacterium; assembly: GCA_016196415.1. The sequence continues at coordinate 2,267 of JACPXS010000011.1, read as the reverse complement.
GTGGGCCCGAAGGGTGGCGACGTGCAAGGCGTCGTTGGTCAAGAGATGATACCGATGGCTGATCTGTTGGGCAGCGCGGAACTGAGCGGGGGTAACACTGACCACGCGCACCCGCGCTTCGAGCAGGAGGTTCAACCCCTCGTCCACGGCACCCAGGTGGCCGAGGATCTCGGGTCGGCGCCGCACGATCTCAAGCACTCGGGCTCCCCCACTGACGTAGCCCCGTCGCACCGCTTCAGTCAGCAGCAGCCGGTGCCGAACCTCAGCCATGACGATCACCGACGTGACCCCGCGGATCTCTCCACTCTGAAGACGCTGGAAGAGGGCGGTACAGGCGGGTTCTCCACGGAGCAGGTGCTCGAGAAAAATATTCGCATCCACGAAGACAGTGCCCCCGGCCGGGAACTCATTCAGCCGAGGCATCAGGAGAGCGGACTAGGTGTCGAGCAACGAGTCGTCGTAAATGAGGACCCTGGCCAGCCGTTTGGGGACGCGGAACAGGCCGCGGGTGCGACTGACCGGATCCTCGGGACGGATGATCAACGTGACGGAAGCGTGTTCTCGAAGAGGGAGCCTTCGCTTCGGCCGCAGGACTCCCTGAGCGTAGACCGCTTGAGTCATCATCGTCGTCGCCATGCTAGAACTATAGCATCGGCCCCTGGGCCTGTCAAGCCAGCGGCCGACGATGTGCCCAACGCCCCGGGGATGTCCGGGATGGGCAACGCGAACGCCTCGCAACAGACGATCATTGAAGGGCTGTTCAACTTCTCGCTGCCCCAGGAGCGTATTGCCCAGGACGTGGCGGACCATCTGGGCCGGTTGATCGAGGCCGACAACGACCCGGCGCTGGCCGAGGCCTTCGTCGCGATGGCGCAGCTCATCCGGGCCGGGCCGGAGGCGGACGCCGCCGCAACCGATGCCCTCCACCAGCTCCTCACCCAACACGCCAGCCGGTTCACCGCGGTCAGTTTCCGCGGATTCCTTGAGCCGCTCTTCGCCGGCACAGCCGATCAGGCCAAGTCGCGGATCCAGCGGCTCACGGCCGACCTACTGGCCTGTCAGTCCTGCCAAACGGCGGCTGAGGCGTTGCATCCCGAGGCCGAGCGGGACGCCCTACTACGATCTCGTCTCGATCGGTTGCATCACTTGTGGCAGCAGGCGCCCTCTGCGCCGCCGCAGGGCGCCGTGCCTCCGCCTCGCGCCCCTCCGGAGTCTCTTCTATTTCCTCCGACGAGGAAGCGCTACCTGAAGGGATGGAGGAAGCAGAGCTGGCTCGAGCCGTCCGACGACTCGTGCGGGCGGAGCCCCGCCTCCTCCGGACCGATCGTCATGAACAAGCCTTAGCCATGCTGGGCCGCGGGCGAGGGCTTCGCGCGCTCATGATCCAGCACTTCATTTTTGAGCAGCCGCGCGCCCGGGAAGTTGGTCTGACGCCCGCCGCCCTCATGTCGTTCCTGGCGACGTTGCGGGACGTCGAGCGGTGGGTCTCTGACCAGGTTGGCCGTCGGGTCAGGTTCCGGGGCATTGAGGTCGGCTTTGAAGACGCGGCCGACACGGTTAGCTTGATGGCCGCGCGGTATTATCTGGACCGGCCAACCCAATGGGACCTCGTCCTCAACGTGGGGTCTGAGGATTTTGTCATGTCGAACGTGCTGGCGCATGCGCAGAGTTACGCGCTGCACGAGACCCTCCATGTGGTGTTCGATGGCGAGTTCCTCAAACGCGGCCTCACCGATCCCGCTGAGCTGCTCGCGCGCCTGTTTGCCGACCACCTGAGCCACCGAGATCTCACCGGGTTGTCGCTGAGCCATGACTGCTCCGACCTCATCACCTCCGAGAACGCGAAACGCGTGTGGGAGGACGGATTCAGGGAGCTCATTGTCAACGTCCTGGCGTACCGTCTGGAGTCGGCCGTCGGGGCACTAGACATGACGAAGTACAGTCCTAGTCGCGGCCTCGGTGATGAGGGGCTGGGGCAGTTCCGGCAGTTCTTGGAGCAGTTCCGGCAGCAGTATCTCTCGGATTGGACGAACGATCCCGAAGAGCGTCGCCGTGAGGTGAGCGATGGGATGGTGGAAACGGCGCGGGATGTGGTGATTGCCAGAATCAGCGGGCACGGCGAGGCGGCTGACGCGTACCACCGTCAAATGATCGCGATCCTCGACGAGTTGGCGCAAGGGCCGTACGCGGAGGACGCCCGGTTGCAGCGCGCGCGCTATGAGCGATGGGTGGCGGCGATGGAGGACTTGGCCGGCCGTCTCTACTGG
>JACPXS010000017.1 GCA_016196415.1 Candidatus Omnitrophota bacterium | reverse complement strand
ATCCGCGATGTCCAAGGCCGCTTCCTGGATCCTTCCGAGCGGGACGTGTGGACGGAAGGCGCCCCGGCCTCTGCCGCGGCGGCGTTGTTGAAACGGCTCGACAAACATCCACTGCTGAAACTGGAACGGCAGCTCAGGCAACTTGAACAGCCGTTCGGCGCATCGTCTGCCACCCATGCCTGGCATGCCCACCTGGCATCGAGCGGAACGCTTCAGGACGTGCAGACGCTGCGCGCAGACGTGGAGCAGATCGAGGCGGACTGGCGCGCTGGGCGGCTGCGGTCCTCTGATGTCAAGGCGGCCGTGGCGGAGCCTGTCGAAGGATCGCCGTCGCGGGCCGCGCGCCTGAAAGCCCTGGAAGGTCGGAGCAGGGATGAGCTGAAGACACACGCCATGCAGCGGATGGTCCGGGGCATCCGACAGGTGCAGGCTGGCGTCCGCGACCTGGAAGACGCCCCGCGTGTTGAGGCTGGCGGCGACCGCTCACCATCGTGGGTGGCGGTCGAGCCCTTCGCGGCGGCGTCGATCCTCCAGCAGGCTACGGACTTGGACCCTGGGACGGTTGACCTCAGCGCGGGGACGGTATTCCGGGAACTCCCGGCAGCGGGCGGGCGGCTCCTCATCGAGGTGGCCGGGATCAGCCGGGAGGCTCTGGACTGGCTCTCGCCGATGCTTCAGCATGGCGGCGCATCTTGGCGCCTCGACGGCGTCGAGCCAGTGGAGTCTTCCCCTGGACTCTGGCGGATCGCCTACACGAAGAACCCCACGCGCATGAGGCGGGCACACCTGGCGCTCCTCCTGCCGCTCATCGCGGTGAGCTGGCTGGCGCTGGCAGGGACGGCGGCGGGACAGGGCGAGGCGGCGGAGCACTTGACGGGCAGCGGCGCCTTGATCGGATGGGCGATTGTGGCGGCGGTCTTCATGGCCGGGTGGGCGCTGATGTCCGCGTGGAACGCTGTTATCAGGTGGCGGGAGGCCCGCCGGGCGGCGCATCGTGGCCGTGGCTCGCCCAAGAAGATTTCTCTGAGCAGCCCGTGGCAGCGACTCTTGGATCGAGCCCTCCGGGCCATCCAACGGCCGCGGATCATCCTCCTGCCGCTGCTGCTGGCCGGGATCGCGTATCAGATGGCGAGGGGCCAGGTCGGCACGCACGCGGGCATCGGCCTCTCGCTCGGCGCGCTGACCGCCTGGCTGCCGATGCTGAGCGTGGCCGCCTCGCCGATGACGATCCCACTGCTCGGCGCCATCGTGATCGGTGCGCTCGGCTTTGTCGCATTGCGGCGGTATGCTGAACCTTCTTCATCCTTCGGCACCTTGGAGCGTCCCATCGTGGCGCCGCAGCCGTCCGTGCAAACGCCGGAGCCGACGCAGACGGTGAGGCCGCAGACCAAGCCGACCCCCACGGCGCAACCGGGCCAGGAAGCCGAGTCCATCCGGGGGCCTCCGGTGGCGTTACCCGCTTGGACAGACGTCCAGGCCAAACTCCGCACCGCGTGGTCTTGGCTCGTCGCTCGCATCCGCCCCGCCCTTCCGTTGCTTGCCCCATTGCTCCAATTGGGCACCATTTTCATCCTCGCGAATGCCTCACTGCTCTTCCTGTCAACCAATTCGCATGTGGTCTTTGCGGCCTTCACGCAGCACCAGGCCGTTGACTTGACCAGCCACCTGACCGGCCTTTCCGTCGTGCAGGGGCTTCTCCTGCAGGCCTTCCAGAGTCACTATGCGTTTGCGGCTTACGGTGTGGTGAGCGCGGCCACGGGGTTAGCGATCTACCGTGTTGTGCGAGCCCGCCAAGCCGGCAAATTCGGCCTGTTGCCGATGCTTGCGGTTGCGGGACTTATCGTGGGTTCGGTGGTTGGCAGCGTGGCCGCTTCTGCCACGTCCATCGTCAGTCTTGCGGTCGTGGGACTGTATCTGATCCCCATCTTGATGTACGTCTGGAGCGTCGTGTTAGGGCTCAAGATGGCCAAAGCCATCACCATCCGATCGGATCGTTGGGTTGAACAGGCCGCCTACTTCCAGCCCAAGGCCGGCCAGCCGCCCACGCATGAAATCCAGTATCGCGAGGCGCGACTCTTCGGCTTCGTCATCCGCGAGGCGATCGGCAGCACGCCGCTTCGAGAGGGTCTTGAGCCGCTTGAGCGCAAGGCACTGGAGAAGGCGGTGGCGGAGGGGAAGGAGCTTGTGTGGAAGACCGGGGAGTCGGCGTTTGAGAGCGAACATGCACGCTTTGAACATGAGCATCCGATCTTGAATCGGATGATCCGTTGGAGTCCGGTCGTGTTGGGTCTTGGCGGCGCGATGCTGGCAGCCGGCCTGTCGTGGGGGCTGGCGGCCGCCGTGTCCGCCGGCCTGGCGGTTGGTATCGGCCTGATGGTGCTCAAGGCCATCGGCGCCCTGGATGAGGTCCACGAGATGATGATCAATCTGCCGGCGCGCTATCCGCACGCCACGTCGTGGCAGCGCGCCGCCCTGATCATCCCGAGCTTCTTCTACGGGCTCTATCGCATCATGCACGGCTTTGCGGTCGGCCAATACACGACACGGCTTGAGGAAGCCAAGACGCTCCCACAGCGTCTCATGGCGCCGTTTGCGGCGCTGCGTGATATTGCCCAGAGCCGTGGGAGGTTGGCTGTTGCGAGCACCTTCGCCCAGGTGCTGGTCGTGTTGCCGATTTTGGGGATCTTGACGCTCTTTGGCTTCCAGGGACAGGCGTTGCTCGATGCGTTTAGTTTCTTTACGACCAGCTTAGTGCAAGGGTACTTCAGCCATCACGAGGTCGTCAGTCTCTTCAGCTTGCTGCACTGGATCACGCCGTTTATGACGGCAGCCCTCCTGATGGGCGGCACCGTCATCCAGCTTGTCAAACAACGTCGCATGCCCGACCGCCGATGGCTGCGCGAGCATGTGGTGACGACCGCCTTGGGCATGGCGATGGTCGGGATCGAAATCGCCTTCTTGACCGGTGCCGCGTATCTGCCGTTCCTTGAGCATACCATGGCTGGCCAGTTCATCCTCAAGATCGAAGTCAACGTCATGGCCATCGGCCAGCAAATCCTGCAGGCGGTCTTTGCACCCTTTGGCATTGATCCGAGCAACGCGCTCTTCCAGGCATTGTTGCCCAACTCGCTGGCTGGCCTGACTGCGGCACACATCACTGAGTATGCCCGCTGGAAGGATGCAGAGCAGCATCCAGAGCGATACCAGAAGGTAGAACGTGAGCAAGCCCGACACGGCTTGTTGGAGACCAAAGACCTGTTGGGTGAGGGTGAGCGACTTGATGCGTTCTTAAAGGCGCGTGGGCTTCCCGTCCCTCCACGCGTTGCACAGCCCGGAGTGACTGCTGCGGCCGGCGCGGGCGGGCCACCCCCTGGCGGGTCCGGACCTGATGAGCCGACGCCGGATCAGCTCGCGGCGATGGACCTCATCGCCGGTGCCGGCTTGCCGGCCGGTGGACCAGCAGTGGGTGCTGCGGGCGACGACGAGCAGCGTTCCGTGGGCGGCGGCGGGATGCCGCTGTCGGCTCCCCTCGCGAACCTGAGCCGCGCCCTCGTGAACCCGCTGGCCGCTGGCCGTGGGACCGCTAACTACCTGGACACGCCGGCTCCTGGCGCTGCGCTGCCGCCGGGCGCGGTGGAAATGCTGGAGCGGGAGGAGGAGGCGGCGCAGCAGTTCGAGACGATCCAGGAACCGGTGCGGCAGTTGCGCAAACTGCCAGTGCCGCCCGTTGACGAACGCCTGCTGACGTTGCTGCGGGAGCGTTCAGGGGATCTCCAGCGTGAAGACTGGGAGGTGTTAGCGCTTGCCCGGCCTCTCCAGGTGCTGAGCCATATCCCCACGTTCGTGCGTGAGCCATGGGCGGCTCAACTGATTCGCACCGCCGTGGAGCATGACCCCAGAGCGGCCTACACCGCCCTCAAATATTTCGACGACTATGACGAGCAGCCATGGGCGGCTGAGATCTTCTTCGGAGCGGTCGACCGTACTCCCGCCAGCGCGCTGGAGTTCTTCCGCACGCACCCCGAGAGGCTGTCAGCGTATCAAGCGCGCCTGCCGGGCCTGTGGGAACATCTGCGGGCTGCGGTTGGTGCTGCGATGGCGCAAGATGCCGAAGAGGTCATCCTGTTCCTGACCACGGTTCGCGATTTCCCCAACGCGGATAGCCTCCTTGAGGGCGTGCTGGATGCATTGGTGGAGCATGACCCGAAGGGCTTCATTCGGTCGTTCGACTTCATCGAAGATCGGCCCACCGCTCCCGTCCGCCTTGACCTGGCGTCTGAACGGCTCATCCGGCAAGGCCCTGAGGGGATCAACACCTTAGGACACCTGTTGGGATGGGACGGCGTGCGCCTGTTCCGCGACGTTCGGATTGTGTTCGCGTTGGCCTCTGCGCCGCCCTCGCCTGAGATTGCGGGCGCATTCGAACAGTACATCCGCAACTGGTGGAAGTGGGCCGAGGAGAAGCTCGATGTGGAGAAGGTCCTCTTGTGGAGAGACCAGACAGAGTTCAATACCGACGGACCGCTCGCACGGAACCTCGACGCCAGGCGTGCATACGACGCTCAGTATTCCCAGGTCGCGGTTGAGGTCATCAAAGCCCTTGGCGCGATGCGCCAGCCGTATGCGGTGGAGGCGCTTGAGCGCCTGCGGCAGGCCCTGCCCGAGCGGTACCGCCAGTCGCTTGGTCCGGCGCTGGATTACGCCTTGGCCCGCGCCAGAGGCGTCGCCGCCGCGCAGCCGAAGCCAGACGAGGTCCTGCCGCCGGGCGCCGAGAAGGTTGGCGGGGAGTTAGGCCGGACGGCGGAGACGGGATTTGTTGCGGTCGACGATGAGCAGCGCGCCGGTGAGCTGGTTGGCAGGGGTGGCCTTGAGCGCGGCGGCCAGATGCCGGTGGGCGGGCTCGTAGTCATCGGCACTGTGGATCTTCATGACGATGATGCCGCGGTGGGTGCCCAGGGGGTAGTCCAACAGGTTGCCGAACCCCCGATCCTCGGCGATCAGGATCGCCTCGTGAGCCTTGGCCAGCGCCAGAACCTCGCCGTTCGCGGCGCCGACATGACCCAGATCATCCACGGTGATCAACTCGTCGCCCAAGGAGCGGAGGAACTGGCGGGTACGCCCGGCGAGGGACTCGTCCGCCAGGAGCCGCATCTACCGCTTCGAGGCCAGCTCTTCCGCAAAGTGGATGTCCTCGTTGCGGACGGACTGGGCCCCGAAAGCAAGACAGGCCCGGACTTCTTCGAGCGTGATGGTAGGGTAGTACTGCTTGCTACAGATCGCTCGGGGCGAGACGCCGGACGCCAGCAATTCCAGAATGATCTCAACAGGTATTCGGTGTCCTTTGATGCAGGGCCGGCCGCCGCAAATCTGGGGATTGATCGAAATGCGCTTCAAGAGCGCTCGCTCATCCATGGAACCAGCTCCTCATCTACGAGTCTATCCGGCGCGATTTCTCCTGTCAAGCTGCCGCCGGGCGGCGGTGGTCGCACGACGTTGCCCCCCACCCTCGAGGCGCTGCGCGAGAGATTGGTGCATCAATTGTCAGGCCGTGCGGACAACAGCTACAGCCGCCTTGGCGCGGCTGCCTCTGCCCCCACGCGGCGGACAGAAGAGGCCCAGCTTCCAGCGGATGATCAGGGAGCACTCGAGCGCGCGCTCACGAATCCTGCGCCAACCATCCGCGCCGAAGCCGCCCAGTCGCCCGCGCAGACGACGACGCGGCCGACCTTCCCCGTGACCGCTCCGCGACCGGGCATCGTCGTGTCGGCGCTCCCCAGCGTCGTCGAGGAGGAGGCGGTCGAGCACAATTCCGGACACCACTTTGCCTTTGGCACTGAGCGGGACAACGCCTTCATCGGCTTGGACTTTGGCCGCAACCCGTACAATCCTGATCCAACGGGTTCGGTGAGCTTCGCGACGGATGCCGGACAAGCGCGTCTGCGGCAAGCCCTGACGCAGGCGGTGGAAGCCGGCGAAAGCCGCATGAGCTTCGACTTCGGCTTTGACTTTCGCAGCATCCTGACCGTTGGCCCGGACGATCGGCTTCAGCTTGACGATGAGGCGTTGGCCAGCATTGAGGTCTTTCTGCATGAGGTCGAGGCGGCGCATGCGCTGGCCCAGGCACGCGGGAATCGCCGCTTCAGCGCGGATGTGATCCTGACCGACTACCGCATCGCCGACGGGGTGGCGGAGGAAAACGGCCTGCCGATCGGCGAGCATCCTGAGTACATCAGTGACGCGGACAAGCGCGCGGAGCTCATGTTCGCGTTGAGGCCTGTCTTCGAATTGGTCGGGCGTCATCCGCTGGTCACGTTGAACCTCATGAACGAGCCCGACTTTGTCGCGATGTCGGCTGCGGAGGTCCGGGCACGGATGGACAGCGGGATGTGGACGGGCGTGGAACTGAGCCCGGCGCTGAAGGGTCAGTTGACGCAGCTGGGCTTTCGCGGCGTTGAGGACCCGGTCCGCGCGCTTGAGTCCCTGGAGGGACGCACGGAGCTGCAGGTCCGACGCGATGGCCTGACCGGTGTGGTGACGCTGTCACCAACGACCCTGACCCGCGACCAGGTCGATACGTTCCTGCTCGACCTGTGGGCGGCAACGCGGACGGTTACGCCCGAGGCGCGCATCACGATCGGCTGGGCCGATGATCGCAGCGCGCTCCTCAACACGCCCCGGTTGGAGCAGCAAGGCCAGGCAGTCGTCACCAACGTGGTCAGCTTCCACGTGTATCAAGTGCGGGAGAATCCGCACCACCCGCTGACCACCACGCGCGCGGACTTTGAAGGGGCTGGCCTTGGCGACCGAAGGATTCGCATCACGGAATGGGGCCTGGGTGGCGTCAGCGAGTTCGAGGGCATCCGCGATGCGATGGTGGATGCGTTGAGGAACACCCACGACGCGGGCTTCAACGGGGTGGAGTTCTGGTGGGACAACGACCATGCCTTTGACCGTGAGGCCTACCGTCAGGCCCTGGCACTGTTCACCGGCGGTACCGCGTCCGCTGCTGTGAGCGCCACACCTGCGCCGTCGGCTGCTGGTTACACCGCCGAGTTCCTGCCGCCTGGGATCGTCAAGCTCGGTGGGGAGATCGCCGATCTGAACGTGGAGGAGGAAATCGCGAGACGGCTCGCGATGTCCGAGCGCGAGGAGGAGACGGCGCAGCCCGCCACGATCCGGACAGAGCTGACTCGGCTCGCTTCAGCGGTGCAGGACGCCATGGAAGGCAAGGCGTATGACGAAGAACGCCTTGTGGCACAGGTCCGCCAGCTCAAGCGCTGGCAGGACGAGGGGCGGATCAGCCGCCAGGAGCTCGATCGGTCGATTGGTCGGCTGTTGCTGCGCGACTTTGATGAGGACGACGCCAAGCCCTTTGCGAAGACGGAGCGTGTTGAGCTGACGGATGCGCGGCGGTGGCGGCTCTTGCAATCGTCGATCCTTGAGCTCTACGCGGGGGGCGGGGCCAGCCCAGATCTCACCACCGAGCATGCCCATGTCCAGAGCCGTGGTCGCCAGATCAAGGACACGTGGACCACAGAGGACGTCGAGCGATTCCTGAGCGAAGAGCGGGTGGCGCTCGTGTACCATCTGGATGAGGGCAACGCCTACCGCCGTCGGGCGACCTTCCTGTCGGACCTGGGTACCACGGACCTGGACTATGAGGGGAACCGAGTCCGGCACCCACCGTTCCCGTACGGGTACCAGAACCTCGAGCGGCCCATCACCATCCACTTCCGCCTGAAGAACCCGAACATCCGGCCGAAGGCGTTTGAGGAAGTTGGCCTCGAGAACATCATCATTGACATCGAGGCCACGGTGTTCGATCAGGCCGCCTTCAGCCGTGTCCGGCAGCTGCGCGACCGCATCCGGCGGATCCTAGCGGGAACGGAGGAGGGGCCGCTACCTCCAGAGCCAGCGCAGCTGCGGCCAGGCGAGGCCCTGCCGCCGGGCGTCGAGATTGCCGGCGAAGGGGCGAAGCGCTTAGCGCAGGCGGCGCAGGCGGGGGGAGGTGCGGCGTCAGGGACGCCAGAGGGTCAGGCCGGGGACGCGGCGGAAATCGGTGTCGTTGGTGGCGAGGTGGACCAGGCGGTGGGCGCGCATCGTGGCGACGATGAGGGCGTCATTCGTCAGCAGGCCGCAGTCGGCGCTGACGCGCTGGCTCGCCAGGAGCAACTCCGCCGAGACCGGCAGAATCTCCACCCGCAGACGAGCCAGGCTCTCGACCGCCTCGGTGCAGGCGCGCAGCCGCCTGATCTGATCGGGATGGCGCTTCAGGTAGGCCAGGACCTGTCGGGGGGGCAGGGTGAACCGTTGGCCGGCTTCCAGGAGCATCAGCCGGTGCCGGATCTCTCCGACCACGACAGCGGAGGTGACCGTCCGGATGTCACCGATCTCCGAGCGGTACAGCGTGTCCGTGCAGACCTGCCGGCTGTTGAGGAAGTGGTAGAGAAGACAGTTGGCGTCCAGGAAGAGCGTACTGCCGGAAGGGAAGTTGGCGAGACGCACTTAGGCGTTCAAGACGCTGAACTCGTCGGACTCAGCGACCAATCGCGCCAGCCGAGGCGGGACGCGGAGCAGCCCTTGGGTGCGCTTGGCGGTGCTGGTGGGCCAATCGAAGAGCAGGCGCACCTTCGCGTGCTCGCGCAGGGGCAAGGGCTGTCGGAGCTTCAGGACCCCGTGTTCGTAGATCGCGCTGATCGTTTTCATGGCTCAACTATAGCACTCGTTGGGGAGTCCGTCAAGGAGGAGCCGCATTCAACGCCGGGTGGCGGCGAGTTCTTCGAAAAAGCGGGTCTCCTCGTTCCTGACAAGTTGGTTGGCGAAGGCCACGCAGGCTTGGGATCTGATACGCAGCAGGAGTGGTGGACTGCAGAGCGCATTGTCACCAGCCTCGCCAGTCCTGACGAAACAACCGCGACGACTGCGGCCAGCCTGATTGGCAAGGAGGAATGGGACCAATGGTCGCCCGCCCAGCGGCGGACAGTGCTCGCCGTGTTGTTGAACGACCCGCGGTTGAGCAAGGTGCGGTGGATGGCCTTCAGGGATCTCTGGGGGAACCGCTCCGCGCAGCCAGAGCTAGAGCGTGTGGTTACCCCTCCGATCCTCGCCGCCGCGCTGGCCCATGAGGGACCCTACGCGCGGGGCGTCGATGATGAGGCTTCCAGGGCGTGGGATTTCATGCGGAGTCGGTTTGACCAGTTGCCGCTTCGCCTGCGGGAGGTCGTGACCCGGGACCCCGCGCTCCTCAAAGCGGCCCTGGCCAGCTCCAACCCCAACGTGCTGAGCGCGGGGTTGGAGTTCTGGGCGACATGGTGGGTGGAGCTGCCCCCGCCGCTGGAATTGGATGTGATGACCCCCGAGTTGCTGGAGGCTGCCCTCACCCGCTCGACGGGTGATCGCTGGATCGATGTGGTGTCTGGCACATGGCAATTCCTCAAGGTGAATTTCCTCTGGCTGCCGCAGACCTGGCGGGAGGTCGTGACCCCCGCGCGGCTCGCGAGCGCCCTGACCAGCGAGCGGCACACGATCTTTTCTGAGGCATGGGGGTTCATGGATCGATGGTTTGACCAACTGCCGGATTCCGATCCGTTGCGACAGGGTGTCACCCCGGGGCTGCTCACCGCTGCTATCACGGGTCCTGCGCTGCATCCAGATGATCCGAACACATGGGATGGGGAGGCGTGGGCGGTCTGGAGGTTTGTGAAGAATCATCTGGGCAGCCTCCCAGACTCGCACAAGGCGGCTGGTCTCACCGCTGCGCTGCGCTTCCGCACGCGGAGCTACGTACCTGACGGCGGGGTGGAGTGGGATGCGGTGGAGTTCTTCCTTGGCCAGCGGCCCATGCTCTCCGTGCCGGTGCAGCAGGCGGTCTATGCGGCGCTCCTTTCCCCGTCGACTTCTCCTGACAGGGGGCCGAGGGAGGGGATCGTGGCTCCCCTCTGGAGGTCCCTGTGGGCTGAGTGGCCCAGGTTGGCCGTTCCCGTGCGGGAGGTGGTGACCGAGCCGCGCCTCACCGCCGCGCTCACCGGCTCCAGCGAGAGCATCGCGTTGGAGGCGTGGGGGCTCGTCAGAGGCCGTTGGGCCCAGCTGTCGGAGCCGCTGCAGCAGGCCGGGCGGGCGGCTGCCCTCGCAAGCCCCCATGCGGCGGTGGCCCAGCAGGCGCGCGCATTCTTCCGGGAGGAGCCGCTCGTCGAGGAGGCCGGAGAGGTCGCCGATGGGCGCCGGCTGCTCCGGCTCGCCCGGGAGGAGGGAGACGAGGAGCCGATCTCCGGCCCCTATGAGGGCTACAGTGAAGGGTTGGAGATTGCGGCCCAACGGGCGTCGGAGCAGGCGGCGCAGCAGGAGCGCGCGGAGCAGACTGCACCCAGGGAGGCGCAGCAGCGGCCGTCTGCGGCAGCCGACCAGGTCATCCCTGAGACGCCTGAGGGAGCCCAAGAGGCGTTGGCCAGCCTCAGCGTGGCGCAGAGGGCGGAGAACCCCGGCCGTCTTGAGGTTGCTGTCCAGTTGCCAGCGGGTTTCCCGCTCGTGGAGCGCTTGGTCGTGCATCTCTCCGGCCAGACGCAGCGCGGGCCGCTCGAGGTGGACCTCCCCATGGCGGGCTCGCTCACCGTCCTGCCGAACGAGGTGGACGCGCTCGGCCGCCCGCGCCTTTTGCCGCCGGGCCAGTACACCCTGGATGTTATCGCGCACCTTGCGGATGGGACGACCCGGTCCGTGGGTCGCCAGGAAGTCACGGTCCCGTCCTACGCTGGCCAGCCGACCGACGCGGTGCCGCCGACGCCCGTCCAGGCGCAGCCTGTCAAAGTGGAGCCGACCCTAGAAGCGGCGAAACCGGCTGAGCCGCCACAGCCGCAGGAAGCACAAGTCGACGCCATCCGGACGTACGTGGCGTCGCACGCTGACCCGGACCCGACGCGCGTCCTCGCCTCGAAGTTTAACGAGGGGACTCACGTCATGCTGCTCGGCGATGTGCACTCGGAGCGAGCGCCGAAGCGGCAGGCGCAGGCGGTGGTCGAATCCGGGGCCGTGACCCATCTCGCCCTTGAACTCCACGAGCCGCTCCTGCGGCCGGCGCTGGAGGTCTGGCGGCGGACCGGCGATCCCAGCGTGCTGCGCGAGGTGCTGTATGAGTACTACGGCCGCTCCTTTATCGGTCCCCATGGCGATTCTGAGGGGGAGCTTGACCTCATCCTGGCCGCCGCCCGCTGGGGCGTCGAGCTGGTGTTCATCGACCCCAGGAATGTGGCTGACCCGTCTCAGCTGCCCGCGTCAGAGACCCGGGAGCAGCTCATGGCGGAGCGGGTGGCGCGGATCGTGCGCGAGCGGCCGGACGCCAAGGTGCTGGTGTTCGCCGGAGGGGATCACGCGCGGTACGGAACCCGCCGAGACATCGGGGAGTCCGCGTCCATCCCGACGATGGGCGAGCGGCTCCGGTCGCAGGGGTTGCGCACCTTCGCCGTCTGGCAGGCCAGCGTCGATCGCGAGGGCGAGCCCGTCAGGTCGGCGTCGGCGGTTGAGGAGGCGGTGCGCGGGACGGCGCTGGCGTCCCGGCCCTTCCTCTTGCGGGACCTCGCAGCCTCCCCGGTGGCCGAGGTGGGGCTTCCGAGCTTGCCGAGCGGGATGGTCGCCCGGTTCGGCGCGGCCGTCGACGCCTATCTCCACCTGCCGCATGTGGAGGCAGGCCTGGAGCGCGCGCGGCCGGACATCGCCATGGGCCGCCTGCCGGAACGCGCCGCGATCTTCCTCAGCAGCCTGCGGGACCAGTTCGACGCGCGGATCATCGTGGTGGATGACGTCGCATCATGGAACGCGCTGCTCGCCGAAAAGAGGAACGGGAAGTCCGTCGCGGGATTTGTCGATGAGCAGACTGGAGCCATCTATGTCTATGGTCCGGACTTGACCGCTTTGCTAGCGCTTCATGAAATCGCGCATGCGGCGGTCGTTCGGCACGTCGGCCGCCAACCGGTTGAGACGCTCTATACGCGCCTCAATATTTTCTACGACCAGGCGTACTACCGTGAGCTGAAGTCAGTCGCTTCCACCGCGCGCAACGGCCGGCCGCTGCTGGACGCGCTGACGCTGTTCGAAACGTCCTACAATCGGGCAGCGCATCGCGATCCGTACTTAGCTGGCGAGTTCGTCGCGGATATCTACGAGGCGTGGGCGAGTCGTCAACTTGGCCTCGACCCATCGCCACCCTGGTATCAAGGAATCCGCGAGGCGGTCCGGGCGCTGGACGAGATCCCCGAGGCCCGAGCGGTCTTGGAGCGGTTCTTCCAGCGCATCGGCCTGCCGCTGCCAGGCCAGCCCATGCCTCCCAGGAGCTTGAGGCCGGCCACGCAGCAGGCGCCTGAGGCACCTGCAGCACCAACGCCACAGCCTGAGCCGGCGGCCGAGCAGCCTGCCGCGCCTTCTGTGCCGCATCCCTGGACGGTCCGCCAGGAGGACAAGCAGCGGCCGAGCGCCGTGGCCGGATTCTCCGCGACCGACCAGGGGCTCAGCGTTGAGCTGGCGCTTACGGAGGCTCAGCGCACGGGCGGGGTCATCCTGGATCTGAAGGAGACGCCGCTGGCCAACGCAACCGAGTGGTGGTGGTCGGAACCGGTCCGGAAGCTGTCCTGGAAGATGGCGTTGCCGGCGCTTGGCGTGCCGCTGCCGAGCCTGGGCCCGCAGGGGCGGCAGGTGTTGGTCGTGGTGGAGACGCCCAAGGAGCTGGAGGGGCTGTCGGCGCGTGAGCGCGTGCGGGTCACGCTCTTCACGAGGGATGCGCGGGGCCGGGAGCGGGACCACAAGACGTTCGACGTGAAGGCCGGCGCGCAGACCCTGGCCTACCACGTCAAGCTTCTCCCTGGCCGCCCGGCGGCTCTCGGGATCAAGTGGGAGGCGCCGCGGGCGATCCGGGAGTCCAAGACCGGCCTCCGGGGCACCGTCCGCGTGCTCGAAGCGAGGGTGGATGACGTGAAGCTCTGGCCGGGCGAGGCCGCCGTGCAGCCGGCTCAGCCCAGCCAGCCGCCTGCGCCGACTCAGGCTCCCGCAGCGGAGCCAACCCCACCGCCGCCAGCAGTCCAGGCTGCCGCAGCCGAAAAAAGAGAACCGGTCCCAATTTCCACCATTCGTCAGACACCCGAGACAAAGGCGATCATGGACAGGGCTGCCGCGTTTGCGAACTGGCTCCAGCAGGCCGAAGCTCGCTTCAACCAGGCCGACACCTCCGAGAAAGCCATTGTTGCCTACCGCGACTTGTGGAAGGACCCGAACGAGGCCCAGCGCGAGGCCCTCCAGCGCTTGCTGGCCGAGCGGCTCCAGGCCCTCACTCAGCAGCCGGCGCCAGCTGCACCACCGGTGCCACCCACGCCGACAGCTCAGCCCTGGGAGCAGCAGGTCCACCAGCGATTTGAGCAGGTCGGTTCCATCAATGATGTCCAGAACCTGTATCGCCAGGTCTGGAATGAACTTGACCGCGAGAAGTTGGATCGGAACGAGCGGACGCGGCGTCAAGCACTCCTCAAGGACGCCCAAGCGCAGCGCTTGGAAGAGCTGGTCAGGCCGGCTCCGGCTACGCCAATGCCGCCTGCTGTCGCACCCGCGACGCCGCCGACTGAGACGCCGCCCGTTGCGCCGCCTGTCGAACCTGCGCCGAAGCCGGCGCCTGAACCTGCCGCGGCGCCGACCGAGAAACCGGCTGAGAAGCCGGCGCCGCCCAAACCGGAGCCCCGGAAGACTGAGCCCACTACGCCTGCTTTCACGCTGACGACGGAGATCCTGAAAGCCGGTCAGGCGGAGTTTGACCAACCCTTCAACGAGGAAACCAAGCAGGGGCTCGGCAAGCAGTATCTCAGCACGGCACGAGGTGCCAAGTATCGAGCCAAGCCGGACGCCTACCGCACACAAGGACGTGAAGTCCGGTCGGTTCTGGGGAGGGTATCCGCGGTCCTGGGCGGTCCTGAGGGAGTCAAGAAGGCCGTCGACGCGCTCCAAGGGCAGACGAATCCGGCGACGGGCCGCGCCTACGATGTGAGGCGATTTGCGCGCGTGGACTGGCAGCGCGTCATGCAGTCTGACCAGTACGGCCCGGAGCAGGAAGCGGCGCTCGTGGCCTTCCAGCGCCAGTCCCGTATGGAGTTCGGGCGAGCGTCCCAGAAGGAAACTACCCCGCCTATAGCGTTCGGCAGCCGCCCCGCCACGCGCGGCCCCAAGATTGATTTTGGTGTCCGGCCGTTACCGGCACCGCCTTCTGCGCCCGCCGACTTCATGCCTCCCGAAGCGCCTCGCGGAAATCGAGGATGGCCCTCCAACCTGTTTGGCAAACCACCGAGCACGGAGCCGTTCGTGCCCGGGGAGCGCGTCCCACTGGAAGGCCCGCCGCCGCAGTCCGTGTCGCCGCCGTCCCCGGTTGTATCCGCGCCCGTCACTGCAGGTCAGGGGCAAGAGGAGGCATTCGATGAAATCCAGCCGCCGGCGCGGGAGATGAGCCACCAGGAAGATGTCCGCGCAGGGTTGGCTAGGACCCGTGCCGCCCTTGGACTGGAAGTCCCAGTGGATCCGGGTGCGCCGATCCCAGGAGTCGCGGTGGCCCTGGAACCCGCGCCGGCTGTAGAGCAAGAGGCGCCGGAACCAGCGCCCGCAACACGCGCCTGGCAGGGATTCTCCTTCACTGGCACCTCCTTTAACGACTTCACCTTCACCGACCTTCAATCCGGGCAGTTCTACTTCGGCCAGCAGACGTTTTCCATCGCACGCGGGCCGCTGCAGTTCAGCATCACGGCGGAGAGCAGCACGGTTGGCGCTGGCCAGCCCTTTGAAACCGGCAGTACGGTGTTGAAGGTGCAGGGCCGCGCGCCGCTGCCTGGCGGGTTGGAGATTGGCGCGTATCGCACGCTCGCATCCGGCGGCCAAACCTCCCTGGAGCTCGGCAGACCGTTCACCATCGGCGCCTTCTCGGCCGATCCGCGGTGGTCGCTCTCCCGCTCGCCGGCCGGGACAGCGGCGATGTCCACGACGCAGATGACGCTCCCGCTGAGTGACCGCGTCACGCTGAGCGCACGACCGGGACTCATTGTCACAGGCGGGCAGGCCCATCACTATTCCTCAGCGCGCCTCTCCTTCGGCAGGATGAGCGTCTTTGGAGAAGTCAATCCACCGCTTGGGCTGCCCGCCACCCAGGAGACGCCGAATACGAGCGACCGATTCGGCGCCGGCGTTACCGTCGGGTCTGCTCGGATCGATGGATATCGTGCCGTAGGGGGTCCCCATAAAGGCGGGAAAGGCGTAGGATTCGCAGTGACCTTTACGAAAGAGGCGTCAACGCCTCACACCTCTGCGTCCATACCCCAGACGCCATCAACGACACCACCCCCGGCGCCACCTCAACCAGCCGAAGGAGTCATCCTGCCTCAGCCACAGTCGCCCGCGACTGAACCCTCGCCTGCCGACCACCCGGCGCCGCCAGTCGCCCCGGCGACGATGCCGGCGGATGAGCGAATCCTCGCCGACCGGTGGGATGCCGTTCTCGATCACATCAGTAAAGGGCAGTACCAGGTGGCGGCGGTCCTCCTGAAGAGCCAGGAGACGCGAGACCTGTTTGCGCGCACGCCGTATGGCCGTCGGGAGAGTTTGCAGCGGCTCTGGATGCAACTGGATGCGGACCGCGCTGAGCGGCAGCTGGCGCT
>JACPXS010000016.1 GCA_016196415.1 Candidatus Omnitrophota bacterium | reverse complement strand
GAACGGCTTTCGAACCTTCTTGTCCTGCACGAACCGAATTAATTCCTCGTACCTCGTACGCGCCGCGTCTTCATAACCACAAGGTTTTCAAGCTGTTGCAGCGCACTTGGCAGGGGAAGCTTCTGGTGAACGACTCCCAAAAGCCCTCTGCGCCACTCCGAACAACCGTTAGTATACCCAACGCACGGTCTGGCTGTCAATAAAAATCGACTCACCAAGATGCAGCGTTGCGGCCTGGTGGTGGTAGAATGTAGCGGAATGACACGCGCTCCGCTTAGGCGCACCGCCGGTCGATCTGGTCCATGCTGGCGCACCGTAGGGGCATGGGTCGTCACGGGGAGCCTCTGGTTTTGGGCTCCGGGAGCGGTTGTCGCTGAGCCCAGACTACCCAAAGTCGCGGGGCAGTTCTATCCGGCAGATTCCGGGGAATTACGGCGGGTGGTGGAGGATTTCCTGGCGCGGCAACCGCAGCCCATCACCACCCAGAAGCCTCGCCTGCTGCTTGTCCCCCATGCCGGGTATCAATACTCCGGTCCCGTGGCCGCCCGGGGCTACCGCCAGCTTCAGGGCCAACACTACGACGCGGTGGTGATCGTCGCGTTCACCCACCAGATGCCCTTTGAGGGGTCCTCCGTCGATACCCGGGAAGCCTACCACACGCCGCTCGGGACGCTGCCCGTGGAGCAGGAGGTAGTTGCAAGACTCCAAGCGTACCCCGGCATTGGGCACGTGGAGGCAGCGCACGAGAGCGCCGAGCACTCGCTCGAAGTGCAGCTGCCCTTTCTCCAAGTAGCGCTCGGCCAGGTCCCCATTATCCCCATCCTCATGGGCAGCGCGCGGCTTGACGATGCGCGCCAGCTGGCCGATGCGCTGGCCGCGCTGGCCAAGCTGGGCGACTACCTCTTCTTGTTCAGCACGGATCTCTCCCATTACCATCCCTCCAGCGAAGCGGAGTCAATCGATGAAGGAACGGTGAACGCGATCCTCTTTGAGACCCCGCAGGCGATGGAGCGGCTGTTTCAGGGGGGGATTGTGGAAGCCTGCGGGCGAGGGCCGATCTTGACGAGCCTGGTGCTGGCCCAACGCCTAGGGTATCCTCGGCGCGAGTTGCTGACCTATGCGAACTCGGGACAGACAGCCGGAGACACCTCCCGAGTGGTCGGCTACGCCTCAGTCGCGATGTTTGATCGTCCGGCTTCGAGCACGGATGATCTCTCGCCGGAAGCCGGTTCGGCGCTGGTCGCCGCAGCGCGCCAGGCGATTGAGCGGTCGTTCGGACGTTCTGCGTCTGGCGCGGCGAGTCCATCTGGCGATTCGACGCCGCACCGCCCGGTGAGCGAGTCTGAGCAGGCCGGGCTTGATCGCTACCCGGAGCTGTCGCGGGCCAGCGGTCTTTTCGTCACGCTGCGCAAGCGCGGGCAGTTGCGCGGGTGCATTGGGCGGATGATGACGGATGAGCCGCTGCGCACGGCAATCGCCTCAGTCGCGGTCGATGCCGCCCAACGCGATTCGCGGTTTGCGCCGGTGCGCGCAGAAGAGCTCCCGGAGATTCGCGTGGAAGTTTCCGTCCTGACTCGGCCGGCGCCCTTGCGCGACCTCACGGAGCTTGTGGCTGGTCGGGACGGCGTGATGCTGGCCTCCCAGGGCCGCACCGGCGTCTTCCTGCCCCAGGTTTGGGAAGAGACCGGCTGGACGCGCAGCGAGTTGTTACGGGAGCTGGCCAGCCAGAAAGCCGGCCTGCCGCCGGATGCGTGGCAGCGTGCGAGTCTCTCCGTCTTCCAGGACCAAATCTTCGAAGAAGACCGCGTCCGTCAGTTGGACGAGGCGTCTCCGCCCGCCCCGGGTAGGGCGCACTGATTCCTCCGGCAGAGAGGATTTCGATGGAGGAGGAAGCGATGAGCCGCGACCCATCGATAGACCCGGGTGCCGATCCATCCCACACCAGGCATCCAGGTGACAGGCCATAGCGGCATGAGCAGCGGCAGATGCCGGCACAATCTCGCACACGCGTCAAAGCCTCCAGCGAGACGACCGTTTGGTTCCAAGAGGATCATTTCGCTGCGACAGCGCTCCGGCGTCAGGGCAGGATGCAGGGCGGGGAGGTTGGGTTGGGTATGGAAATTGACCGGATCCACCCACCCGAAGAGGTCCAGGACGCGCAGCCGCTTGATGCTCTCCAGGCAGAATCCGCACTGGCCGTCGTAAAGGAGCGCCGCCCGCCCCCGCGACGCGTTGAACGCCCGCCGGCGCTCAATCCACTCCACCAACTGCTCGGGCCGAATAAACAGGAGCATCATCGGCGTGAACAAGAAGAGAAAGATCGTCGGGACGTGCAGCGTGGCCCACAGCATGAGTTGGAACAGGATCCCCAGGACGATGCCCAGCGGCCGGGCGCGGGGGATGAACCACAGAAACGGGACCGTCACCTCAAAGATGACGAGGGCCACCCCTAATTGGTGGCAGAGCAGGGGGTGTTGCCCCAGCCAGGCGCGCAACGGGAACTCGCGCACGACCCCGATGGGCGGGTAGTGCATGAGGGAGAAGCAGGGGTTGTCGGTGAAGGAGGAGGCAACTGAGCTGGGCGTAGAGCCCAAACGTGAATGCGGCCAGGGACAGCGCAAACAACCCGACGCAGGCCCAGACGACCCAATCCGGGCTCGCTTCGATCACCCGCAGGATCCACACCGGAAAGAAGGAGGCATTCTTCGTCTTAAAGGCGGTGGAGAGGTAGTTGTCCTCCATGTGAAAGAAGGAGGGGATCATGTGGCAGCCAACCGTGAAGGCCACCG
Source organism: Candidatus Omnitrophota bacterium (assembly GCA_016196415.1). The sequence continues at coordinate 10,819 of JACPXS010000016.1, read as the reverse complement.
CGAGCCGGAACAGGCCGAGACTGAGCGAGGGCCGCCGCTCCAAGAACGCTCGATGCCACCAACGCCGAATCATGACAACACCATCTGTTGTGCCGTGGTTGCGTCTCATTGGCATTGGTAGACCGTTTGGCGCAGGATCCGGTTCGGGGTGTCGATCAGGTCCGGGTAGAGCGCATACATGACCGTGAAGGCGTCGTACTGCGGGAACTTGCGGTGCAGATACCGGCAGAAGGCTGGGGCGTCGGTCCGGTTGAGGACGCCGACGAGCACGTTGCGGCGGATGTTGTCGTAGCCCACGGCGCGGGTTTCAAAGATCGCATGCGGATCGATTAAAAACGGCTCCTGACGGCGGATGCCGTAGACTTCCGCAAACCCGTAGGAGCGGTCGATGTTGAAGAACATGATCCAGCCGGCCGGAGGGAACAGCAGGGGAACTTTCGGCAGCTCGCGCTTGATGAGCGGGCCGAGGTAGTTGGCCCGCAGCGTTTCGTACTGAAAGAGCAGTGTCCAGCAGATCACAAACCAGGTGATGGTGCGCTGGCGCCAGAGCATCGTCCTATTATACCGGGCTAGTCGCTTACGGTATAATGAACTTCGGGGCGGATAGTACATCAGTGTGACGGGGCCTGCGACCGAGCCGGGCACCCCGCCGAGAGGCGGGGTCGGCGACGGCCGGCCGCCAGCGCGTCCGGCATTTCGCGTCCACCCTGATGGTGGACGCTACAGGAGTGCCGTACGCCGCAGGCGGAGGCCCGCTGCGTCACCCGTTACACTGATGCACGACCCCCGCATCCGGCAAAAAAAGAAACGTTTCGGCTTCACGTGAGCCATCACGGACGGATCATGCGACGAACAGAAGAGATTGAAGCGGTGAAGCGGCTGTACGAGCGGATGGACGCCGTCCATGCCGCCGCCCGCAAGACACTCGGCCGACCGCTGACGTTGACCGAGAAGATTCTCATGACGCATGTGCGGGATCTTGCTTCGCAGGAACTCGTGCGGGGCGTCAGCTACCTGACGCTTCAGCCCGATCGCGTGGCGATGCAGGATGCCACGGCCCAGATGGCGATCTTGCAGTTCATGCAGGCCAGGCGGGAGGCGGTGGCGGTTCCGACGACTGTGCACTGTGACCACCTCATCCAGGCGCGGGTGGGCGTGACGGAAGACATGCAGGCTGCCCTGGAGGCCAACCGAGAGGTGTATGATTTTCTGCGCAGCGCGGCCGCCCGCTATGGGATGGGTTTCTGGGAGCCTGGGGCGGGCATCATCCATCAAGTGTTCCTTGAGCAGTACGCGTTTCCCGGCGGCTTGCTCATCGGGACCGATTCGCATACCCCGAACGCGGGGGGGCTTGGGATGCTCGCGATCGGCGTGGGCGGGTCGGATGCCGCCGAGACGATGGCCGGCTTGCCGTGGGACGTCAAGTGCCCGAAGCTCATCGGCGTGTGCCTGAGCGGTTCGCTGAAGGGTTGGACCGCTCCAAAGGATGTCATTCTCAAGTTGTGCGGGATCCTGACGACCAAAGGCGGGACGGACGCCATCATCGAGTTCTTCGGGCCCGGCACTCGCTCGATGAGTTGCACCGGCAAAGCGACTATCACCAACATGGGGGCCGAGGTCGGCGCCACGACCTCCGTGTTTCCCTTCGATGAGCGGATGGCGACCTATTTGCAGGCGACCGATCGCGCTGACGTGGCGAAACTCGCCCAGGCCCACGCCAAGGCGCTCGTCGCCGATCCGGAAGTGGAGCAGGACCCGGAGCGGTTTTTCGACCGGGTAGTCGAGATCGACCTCTCCGCGCTTGAGCCGTATATCGTCGGCCCGCGCCGGCCGGATCTGGCGCGCCCCATTTCCCAACTGGCCAACGAGATCGAGCGGGGCGACTTTCCCCCGCACATCAAAGCCGCGCTCATCGGCAGCTGCACGAACTCCTCCTATGAAGATATCGGTCGGGCGGCCTCGGTGGCCGAGCAGGCCAAGCGGGCCAACCTGAAAGCCCGGTGCTACTTCCTCATCACGCCCGGTTCAGATCAGATCCACCAGACCATTCACCGCGATGGGCAGCTGCGGGCGCTGGAAGCCATCGGCGGAACGGTGCTGGCAAACGCCTGCGGCCCCTGCATCGGGCAGTGGAAGCGCGACGACGTGACCCCGGGAGAAGCGAATTCGATCCTCACCTCGTTCAACCGCAACTTTCCGGGCCGCAATGACGGCACCGCTGAGACGTTGGCCTTCATGGGCAGTCCGGAGATCGTGACGGCCATGGCGCTCGTCGGCGACCTCCGCTTTAATCCGCTGACCGACCCCATCCCGACCCCCGACGGACGAGGCGTGAAGCTGACGCCGCCGTCCGCGCCTGAGCTGCCCTCGCGAGGGTTTGCCCACGGCACGGCAGGCTACACGCCGCCCAAACCGTCCTCAGAGCGAGGGCGCCTCGAAGTGATCCTTGCGCCCACGAGCGAGCGGCTGCAACGACTGGAGCCGTTTCCAGCCTGGGACGGAAAGGACTTCGACCGGTTGCCCATTCTTCTCAAAGTGGCGGGCCAATGCACGACCGATCACATCTCACCGGCCGGCAAGTGGCTGCGGTTTCGCGGCCATCTTGATCGGATCAGCGACAACATGTTTACCGCCGCGGTGAACGTCTTGACGGGCCAGGCGGGAACCGCCGTGGATGCGTTGGATCAGCAGGCCAAGCCGATTCCCCAGGCGGCGCGCCACTACAAGGCTACGGGGGTAGGGTGGGCTGTGGTCGGCGATGAGAACTACGGCGAAGGCTCCAGCCGTGAGCACGCCGCCATGTCGCCGCGCTATCTGGGCTGCCGGTTGGTGATCGCGAAAAGCTTCGCGCGGCTGCATCTGACCAACTTGAAAAAGCAGGGCGTCCTGCCGTGCACGTTCGCCGCCCCAGGGGATTACGACAAGGTCAAGGCGGGCGATCGGATCAGCGTCTCCGGACTCGCTCGGCTCGCCCCCGGCACGCCGCTGACCGCCACCCTCCATCATGCGGACGGACGCACCGAGCCGCTTCAGCTCGTGCACTCCATGACCCACGAGCAGGTTCGCTGGTTCAACGCGGGCGCTGCGCTCAACCTGCTCTCCTCCCCGTCGGCGGATTCGCGTTAAGAGCGCCTCAGCCGTAATCGTGTTGTCCCAACATCCGAGGCGCCGCACAATTCTCACCGGGATCACTCCATGACACTGGCCATCATCGATGTGGGGACAAACTCCATTCATCTCGTGATTGGAGCGCTGGGGCGCCGGGGTCGACTGCGCGTGCATCGCCACTGGCACGAGCTTGCGCGCCTTGGAGAGGCGGGGCTTGCTGATGGACGCTTAACACGCGCCGCCATGCGCCGAGCCATGGGCGTGCTTCAGCGCTACGCGGCTCTCGTCATGCGCTCCCGCGCGGATCATGTGGAAGCGGTCGCGACGAGCGCCGTGCGAGAAGCGCGAAATGGCCGCGCGTTTGTGGCGCGCGTCCGCTCGCGCCTTGGGCTGCCCCTTCGAGTGATCAGCGGTCTGGAGGAGGCCCGGCTGATTGCCCGCGGAGTGTTGCAGACGCGCTTCCGGGTCGGCGCAACCCTCATCGTGACCATCGGCGGAGGGAGCGCCCAGGTGATTCATGCCGACCGGGAGCATGTTCGCTATCGCGCGAGCGCGCCGCTTGGCAGCGCGCGTCTTGCGCAACGCTTCATCCGGCACGATCCTCCGCGGCCCGACGAGCTGAAGCGGCTTGCGCAGCAGGTCCGGCGCGTCTGGGCGCCGGCGGTTCGATCGGCGCGCCGGATCCGGTGGCGATGGGTCCTCGGGAGCTCCGCGATGATCGAACAGCTCATGCGGGCAGCCGCGTCCGCGAGTCATCGAAACCCATCGAGGAATTCTCACCGTCTGTCGCTGACGCAGCCATCCCTGCGCCGCCTGCTCCAACGGCTCGCCACGTCGACGGCGGCGATGCGCAGGCGATTGCCCGGCCTGGATCCCAAGCGGGAAAACCTGGCGCTGCCGACGGCGATGGTCCTGTTGATCTGGATGGAGGGCTGCGGGATCCAGCGGATTCGCTTCGCATCGGGATCGCTGCGGGAGGGGTTGGCGGCCGAATGGTGGCATCGCTGCCGAGCTGCTCAACCCTCCCGATCGGCTGGGTTGTCGCGTGAGCACGTTCGCGGGTTGGCACGTTCAACGCGCAAACGCGCCAACCCGCCAACGGGAACACGTCACGTCGTCAACGCCTTCTGCGATTCTGCGCTGCTCTGCGCTTCTGCGGTATCATGTCAAACTAACGCACGACCAGGATCCGTCGACGCTTGACGAAACGATGAGGCCAGGGTAGCATTGTGGCACTTCTGATGAGTCAGACACCCGCCGGTGGACAGGACGCGAAGCCCCCCGTGCTTTCCGGCCGCCTGAGCCAGGTGCTTCGGCGATATTTTGTGACCGGGTTGGCCACCCTGTTTCCCGTGGCGGTCACCATCTTTCTCGTGTGGCAGATTTTTAAATTTGCCGACGGGCTGTTGGGCCGATCGCTTGGCTTCAACATCCCGGGACTAGGGTTGGTGGTGACGGTCCTGGTGATTTTCTTAGTGGGGGTGCTCTCGATCCATTTTTTCGGCCGGGTGGTGTTTCAAACGATTGAGATCGGGCTCGTCCGATTGCCGTTTGTCCGCAAGATTTATCCGGCGGCGAAGCAGCTGGCGCAGTTTCTCTTTAGCGATGAGCATCGCAACGCGGCATTTCGCCGGGTGGTGCTGGTGCAATACCCGCGTCCCGGAGCCTATTCGATCGCCTTCGTCACGAACGAATCGCAGTCGACCGTGACGGGGACATCGCAGCGGCTGCTCACGTTGTTGATTCCCAACCCGCCCTCGCCGTTTACCGGCCCGATCATCTTCGTGCCGGAGGAGGACGTCGTGTCGTTACACCTGTCGGTGGAAGATGCGGTGAAGCTGATCGTGTCAGGGGGCGTGGTGGCCTCGCCCCTGCAGGCGTCGCAATCCCCCTCACGATGAGCGCGTGGGCGTGATGGATCATCTCTTTCGTGTGATGGCCGACCCGACGTTTTCCATCGGGGAGCGCTGGGCGCTCATCGGGGTGCTGCTCACGGCGGTCTTCGGGCTCCTGTACGCGGTGTTCCTCGCCTCGCAAGTGCTCCGGAAGGACCAAGGCACTGAGGCCATGCGGAAGGTCAGCCTCGCGATCCGCATCGGCGCCAACGCCTACCTCTCCCGGCAGTTCCGCGCCATCCTGTTGCTCATCCTCGTCCTGACCGGGTTGCTGTACTTCACGGCCGCCGAGCAGTCCATTGCGATTGGACGCGCCTGCGCCTTCCTGATGGGGTCGATCTTCTCCGCCCTGGTGGGCTTCATCGGGATGAACATGGCGGTGCAGGGCAATGTTCGCGTGGCGGCTGCGGCCCGCACGAGCTTTGCGGAAGCGCTGAAGATCGCCTATCGGACCGGCACGATCACCGGCATGCTCACCGACGGGCTTGGCCTGCTCGGGGGGACGCTGATCTTCATGGTCTATGGCGAGCAGGCGTATGAAGTCCTGCTGGGGTTTGGGTTCGGCGGGACGCTGCTGGCGCTGTTCATGCGCGTCGGCGGCGGGATCTACACCAAAGCGGCCGACGTGGGAGCGGATCTGGTGGGCAAGTTTGAGCGGAACATCCCGGAGGACGATCCGCGCAACGCGGCCACGATCGCGGATAACGTCGGGGACAACGTGGGCGACTGCGCCGGGATGGCGGCCGATATCTTTGAGTCGTATGAAGTGACCATCGTTTCAGCCATGATCCTCGGCTGGGCGTCGTTTGGGCACAAGGGGGTGATCTTCCCGCTGCTGGTCCGGGCCATCGGCGTGCTGAGCTCCATCATCGGAACCTACCTCGTGCGCACCTCGGAAGAGGCGCGCGCGGCCATGAAGGCGATTCACCTCGGCTACACGGTGTCCGCGATCGTGTCGATCGTGGGGTTCTGCCTCATGGGATTCTACTACCTCCGATTTCCTGGCGCGGAGACGCTGCCGGGTTGGATGAGCCTCGGCGTGCCTGGGCTGGATATGCGGCCGGTGTGGACGACGCTGGTGGGGATCGCGCTGGCCGTCTCGATCAACTTTATGACCGACTACTTTACCGCGCCGGAAAAGCCGCCGGTGCAGTGCGTCGCCCGCTCCACGCAGACCGGCCATGCCACGACCATCATCAGCGGGATTGCGGTGGGGCTTGAAAGCAGCGTGTGGGCGATTTGGGTCATCGCCTTGGCGGTGTTCGGCTCGTTCCTCATCTACCAGGGGACCAACCCGACCTACATTGCGTACGGGGTGGCGATGTGCGGCATCGGCATGCTCACCCTGACCGGCAACAACATCTCGATGGATGTCTTTGGGCCGGTGGCGGACAATGCCAGCGGCATTGGCGAGATGGCCCACCTGGAACAGCAAGCGCGCCGGACGCTCGCCGATCTCGATGCGTGCGGCAATACGACCAAGGCCATCACCAAGGGAATCGCAATCGGATCGGCGGTGATCGCCGCGGTCTCGCTCTTTAATGCCTACCTGACCGACATCGCGAAGGTGTCCGGGAAGACCTACGAGCAGATCGTGCCGCTGTTGTCGATCGCCGAGCCGATGGTCTTCATCGGTTTTTTGACCGGCGGGGCGGTCCCGTTTCTCTTCAGCTCCATGACCATCCGCGCCGTCGGCCGAGCGGCGTTCCTCATCGTCCAAGAGGTGCGCGCGCAGTTTCGGGATCCGGGGATTTGGGAGGGCACGAAGACGCCGGATTACGCGCGCGTGGTCGGCATTTGTACCAGCGAGGCCCAGCGCGAGCTGATCGGGCCGGGGCTGTTGGCGGTGCTGGCGCCGATGGTGGTCGGATTTCTGCTGCATAAGGAAGCGCTTGGCGGATTCCTGGCGGGCATCATCCTCTCCGGTCAACTGCTGGCCGTCTTCATGTCCAATGCCGGCGGGGCCTGGGACAACGCCAAGAAGTTCATCGAGGACGGCCATTACGGCGGCAAAGGAGGGGAGGCCCATAAGGCGTCCATCACGGGTGATACCGTGGGCGATCCGCTCAAAGACACCGCGGGGCCGGCGCTCAATCCGCTCATCAAAGTGATGAATATGGTGAGCCTCCTCATCCTGCCGTTTGTCGTGCGCTACGAGGAGGGGAACGTGTTCATCTGGCTCATCGTGCTGGCGGCCGTGGCCACGCTCGGCTTCATCATCTACCGCAGCAAGCAGGAATCGCCTGAGGCCATGAAATGGCAAGCGGCCATCGACAAGGCCTCCTGAATTCGGAATGCGGAATGCGGAATTCCACGTTCGCATCGTTCATTCCGCAATCCGCAATCTGCCTATGGCTGTGCGTGTTCTGGATCGCTGGATGTGGCAGATCTGAGCCGGTCGTCAAGGTCGGGTTTGTGGCGCCGCTCACGGGGGATCAGGCCCCGCACGGCGAGGACATGCTGCATGGGGCCGAGCTGGCGGTGGAGCATGCCCAGGCCCAGGGGCCGGCGCTCCCCGGCTACCGCTTGCAGTTGGCCGTCCTGGATGACCAACGCAATCCCACGCAAGCCGTGGCGGCGGCAAAGAAGTTAGTCGCCGATCGCGACGTGGTGGCGGCGGTCGGCCATCTGAACTCCTCCTGCACCATGCCCGCCTCGGCGATCTACCACCAGGCTCGGATGCTCCAGATCACCCCGGTCTCCTCGAACCCGCAGATCTCCCGCCAGGGATTTGACACGTTCTACCGGACCTGCGCGACGGATGACCTGCAGGGCCCGGCGGCGGCGCTGTTCATCGCAAACGAGCTCAAGGCGCACCGGGTGTTCGTCTTGGACGACATGACGACCTACGGGCGCGGGCTGGCCGATGAGGTGATCAAGAAGCTGAATGCGCTCCATGCGGAGGTCATCGGGCACGAAGGGATCACCCAAGGGGATAAAGATTTCGTCCCGCTCCTGACGAAAATTAAATCGCGTGATCCTGATGTGATGTATTTCGCGGGCATGTTTCCGGAAGGGGCCCTGCTCATCAAGCAGCGCGCGGAGGTGGGGTTGCGCGCGCAGTTCATGGGCGGCGACGGGCTCTTTGATCCCGTCCTCATCGAGTTAGCCACTCCCCGGGCCGCCGGAGGGATCTATTTGACCACGATCGGATGCGACATCCATCAGCTTCCCACCGCCCAGGCCTTCGTGAACGAGTACGAACAGCGGTTTGGTCCCATCGGCGCCTACTCGGCCTATGCGTACGAGGCCACCAGCATCGCCATCTGGGCGATCCGCCGCGCTGGCGTGAAGGACCGCGCCGCGGTGTTGGCGGCCATGAAAACGCTGAAGGACTATCCCGGCCTCTTTGGCGCGCAGAACTTCGATGGGAAGGGCGATTCGCTCATCCGCGACATCGGGATCTTTACGGTCAGGGACGGCAAGTTCCAGTTCGTGAACACTGCCTCCTGGGACTAACCGAATGCGGAATTCGGAATGTGGAATTCGGAATGAACAATGAACAGCGATGATCATGCCAGGTCCTGCGCTGCGCCCTTCACCCTCCCTGGTCGATCCGACGCCTTCATTCCGCACTCCGCACTCCGCATTCCCCATTTCCAGGCACCCGGTCTCTTCGCATGACGCCCCTCCAGCTCTTCCTCCAACAGCTCGCCAACGGCCTGACCCTCGGGTCGATCTATGCGCTGATCGCGTTGGGTTACACGATGGTCTATGGGGTGATTCAGCTCATCAACTTCGCGCACGGTGAAGTCTTCATGGTGGGCGCGTACGCCGCGCTCATCGGTCTCGTGTTCGCCGGCGCGCATCCCGTTCTCTCGCACGCGCCCTGGTGGATCCTGCTGGCCGCAAGCGGCGTGGCGGCCATGGGGGTCTGTAGCGGACTGGGGTGGGCGATCGAACGGGTGGCGTATCGGCCGATCCGCCACGCCCCGCGCCTGAACGCCCTCATCACCGCCATCGGGATGTCCTTCTTTTTGCAGAATGCGCTCATGGGACTCTTTGGAGCGACCGACCGGCAGTTCCCGAACCTCATTCCCTATGTGCGTTGGGAGCTTGGCGGGGTGAGCGTGACCTTCATGCAACTGGTGGTGTGGCTTGCCGGCGCCGTCTTGATGGTGGGGCTTCAAGTGCTGGTGATGTCGACGAAGCTGGGCATGGCGATGCGGGCCACCGCGCAGGACCTCAAGGCCTGCGCGCTGTTGGGCATTCCGGTTCATCGCATCATTGCGACCACGTTTGTGATCGGCTCGGCCCTCGCCGCCATCGGGGGCATGCTCTTTGGGCTTCACTACGGCACCATCAACTTTCACGATGGCTACCTCACGGGATTGAAGGCGTTTACGGCGGCGGTCTTGGGCGGGATCGGCAACGTTCCCGGTGCGATGGTCGGCGGCTTGCTATTGGGCCTACTGGAAGCCTTAGGAGCCGGCTACCTGTCTTCGCAGTGGAAAAACGTCTTTGCCTTTCTCATCCTCGTCGTCCTGCTCCTGTGTAAACCGACAGGGTTGTTGGGTGAGCGGGTGGCCGACCGCGCCTGAGAAGCCCCTAGCAACATCACCGGCGTTCAAGGGTCAAGGCTGAAGGGTCAAGGGGAAGATCGTGCCTGGAGCCTTGACCCTCGAACCTTGAACAGCGCGCCACAGGTCTTTTCGTGAGGCGCTGCTCCGTCGAAAAGCTCGCCATTGGGCCACGGGTGACCCGGCGACGGGTCCCCTGCGCCGCCCGCAGAACCAGCGCGATAGTCGATGGGCGAGGACGGCGCAGGGTGGCGCCGGGGCAGGCCCCGTGGCCCCAGCAGCCATCGCAGGGGGTTTTCGACAGAGCAGTGAGGCGCTCTTAGCAGATAGTACCTAGCTACCGATTCGACAGCGGCAGCACTCGTTTCTCATCTCGTCGCTCGGCGCGCTGTAGACCGGCGGCTGCGTGCCCCATGCTGATGAATCCTTCCGCGCTGAATCGTCGCATGCTGCGATGGACCCTGGGCGCGTGCGTAGCACTCCTGGTACCCCTCATTCACCCCGATGCCTATCAGCTTGACGTCCTCACCACAGCGCTCATCTATGCGCTCCTGGCGCTCGGCCTGAACCTCATCGTGGGCCTGACCGGGCTCTTGCATCTTGGCTACGCGGCGTTTTTCGCCATCGGCGCCTACACGTACGGGTTGCTTAATCTCCACTGGGGCTGGCCGTTTTGGGCGGGGTGGATGCCGGCCGCGCTGGTCGCCGGCCTGTGCGGGGTCTGTCTTGGCGTGCCGGCGCTGCGGGTGCGCGGCGACTACCTCGCGATTGTCACGCTGGGATTCGGTGAGATCGTTCGGATCACCTTCACCAACCTGGATCGATGGACCGGCGGCCCGAATGGGTTGCTGGGGATTGCGCATCCACGGATCTGGGTTCCTGGCCGGGGCGTGGTTGATCTTGGAGTCGAGTCCGCCCCGTACTATTACCTGGCCTGTCTCAGCACGGTGGTGGTCGCGGGGGTCTGCGTGCGCTTGAGCCGTTCCCGCGTGGGCCGCGCGTGGGTCGCGATCCGGGAAGATGAGCTGGCGGCCTCCTGCGTTGGGATTCCCGTGCTCCAGTTAAAGCTGCTCGCGCAAGGGTGCGGCGGGGCCATCGCCGGATTGGCGGGGGCGTTGTTCGCCGCGAAGCAAGGCACGATCACTCCGGACAGCTTCGACTTCATCCTGTCGGTGATGATCTTATCGATGGTGGTGCTGGGCGGCATGGGCAGCGTCCGGGGCGCCATCGTGGGGGCGCTGCTCTTGGGATCGCTGCCGGAGCTGCTGCGGGGATTTGAGCAGTACCGGATGCTCG
>JACPXS010000015.1 GCA_016196415.1 Candidatus Omnitrophota bacterium | reverse complement strand
CTTCACCATTCACCGAGAGCGCCCCGCAGTCATGTTGATAGGCGCTGCTCTGTCGAAAAGCTCACGAGTAGGCCACGGGTGACGCGAAGCCGGGTTCCCTTCGGCCGCCCGCAGCACCAGCGCGATAGTCGCTGGGCGAGGAGGGACGCGGGTGGCGCAGCGGGCCTCCGCCTGCGGCGGGCGGCACTCCCGTCGCCGACCCGCTCGCGGGTCCCCCGGCTCGGTCGCAGGCCCTGCTGCCCAGCGGAGCTTTTCGACAGAGCAGTGAGGCGCTCTGAGTTAGGCGCGGCAGAGATCGTCATGGCGAACACCGATTCCGACATTCGCAAGGTGCCCCCGTTTATCGTCCGCGCCTCAAAGACCATGGAGGTGAAGGGCTTCAATGACCTCAAGCGACTGGAGCGGGAAGTGCGTGCCCGGTGGGGACTGGCGTAATGTCGAGCGCGCCGCGGACCTTGAAGATCCCCAGGACACTGTATGACGAGATCCTGGCCCACTGTCGGCTGGAATTTCCAAAGGAGGCCTGCGGCATCTTGGCTGCTGCGAAGATCGCAGGGGCCACTCCTGCGGAACCGGATCGACGGGTCATCCAACGGTATCCGATGAGGAATGCGGAGAACAGCCCCCTCGGGTATTCCATGGACCCCAAGGAGCAATTGCTGGTCGAAAAACAGATGCGCCGGCAGCACCAGCGGATGCTTGGGGTCTACCATTCCCATACAGCCACCGAGGCGTATCCGTCCTCGGTGGATGTGAGCCTGGCGCTGTCCCCGGACCTCTCCTACGTCCTGGTGTCATTTCAGAACCGCGCCAAGCCGGTCTTCAGGAGTTACCTCATCAATGGGACGGTCATTGAGGAGGAGCACGTCGAGATCGAGGCCGGTCCGGTCGGGGCCAACTAATGGTCACGCGCTCCCCTGTCGGATTGGCGGCCCATGAGGAGCGCGGGTATAATGGACAGACCACCCACGGTGACGGTTGACGTGAGAGACATGGTGTGCGCGCAAGCGCTGGCCGTGGTGGCCAGGGTCGTGGCGCGGCTGAAGCCTGGCGAAGCGGCGGAGGTCTCTTACACAACCGATGACGTCAAGCGAGATCTGCTTGTGTGGTGCGCGGACCGCGGATACGGCGTGCAGGAGCGCACTGGAGCCGTCTTTCGCATTGAGCCGTGCAGGTGAGGAACGCCTAGGGCGTGCCGCATGTCAAACGCCGTGAAGACCAAAATCGCTGAGAGCGTCCTGGAGTTGATCGGGAACACCCCGCTAGTCCGCCTACATCGCGTCGTCGAGCCTCGCATGGCCACCCTGTTGGCGAAGCTCGAATCCTTCAATCCTGGAGGCAGCGTGAAGGATCGCATTTGCCTCTCCATGATCGAAGACGCCGAGGCCCGTGGATTGCTCAAGCCGGGCGCAACGGTCGTGGAACCGACCAGCGGCAACACCGGCATCGGGTTGGCGATGATCTGTGCCGTGAAAGGCTACCACAGCATCCTGACCATGCCGGAGACCATGAGCGCTGAGCGGATCCAAATCCTGAAAAGCTACGGCGCCCAAGTCGTGCTGACCCCCGCCAGCGAAGGGATGATCGGAGCGGTCAAGCGCGCTGAGGAACTCGTCAAGCGCACCCCAGGGGCGTTTATGCCGCAGCAGTTCGTCAACCCCGCCAATCCGGACATCCATCGGCGGACGACCGCCCAAGAGATCCTGCGCGCGACCGATGAGGAGCTGGATGCCTTCGTGGCCGGCGTCGGCACCGGCGGCACGATCACGGGGGTGGGCGAGGTCTTGAAGAAGCGCAACCCACACGTCAAAATCGTTGCCGTGGAGCCCAAGAGTTCTCCGGTGCTCTCCGGAGGCCAGCCGGGTCCGCATATGATCCAAGGGATCGGCGCCGGATTCGTGCCGCAGGTCTTGAACCGAGCCGTGGTCGATGAGATCATGACGGTTTCAGACGAGCAGGCCTACGAAACCGCCAAGCGGCTTGCAAAGGAAGAAGGCTTGTTCGTTGGCATCTCATCCGGCGCGGCGTGCTGGGCGGCGCTGAAAGTCGCCAAAGAACTTGGGGCGGGCAAGACGCTTGTGGTCATCTTCCCGGACACCGGCGAGCGGTACTTCAGTATCCAGCCGTACTTCGAGGGATCACAGGCTCAACGTGATCAGCAAGGTGCGGTGGTGAGCCGATGACGCCATCAGGGCTTCGGGTGGATCACTCCCTGGATGTGCGGGGCATGGAACATCCAGGGGCCTACCGGAAAATCACCGAGCAGTTGCAGGGGATGGGGGAAAACGAGGTGCTGGAACTCCATCTTGATGAGGGGGAGGCGTTGCGGACCATCCCCTTTGCCTTGCGGGCGGAAGGGCATGAGATCGTCGTCAGCGAGCCGGCGAATACCGGCGTGCGGCTGCTCGTGAGAAAACGCTCGCCGCTGTAACCCAGGATTGCCGATGAGTTACGTCGTTGGGCTCAAGTGCCGAGAGTGCGGTCGCCTCTACCCCAAAGAAGTCGTGTTTGTCTGCGAGTACTGTTTTGGGAGCGTGGAGGTGGACTACGACTATGACGCCATCCGTCGGGTCCTCACGAAGGCGTCCTTCGCGACGCGGCCGAAATCCCTGTGGCGCTATCGGGAGCTGTTGCCGATCGAGGGGGAGCCGACCGTCGGGCTCTCCTCAGGCCTGACGCCGTTCTTCCGCGCCGAGCGGCTCGCCGAAGTGCTTGGGGTGCGCGAGCTCTACATTAAGGACGACTCGGTCTGCCATCCCACGCTGTCCTTCAAGGATCGGGTGGTGGCTGTCGCGCTGACCCGGGCGAAAGAGTTGGGGTTTGACACCGTGGCCTGCGCCTCCACCGGCAACCTCGCCAACTCCGTGGCCGCCCACGCGGCGCGCGCCGGCCTGAAACGCTACATCTTTATTCCCGCGGATCTTGAGATGGGCAAGGTCGTCGCGTCCCTCATCTACCAACCGATGCTCATCGCGGTGGAGGGGACCTACGACGAGGTGAACCGGCTCTGTGCGGAGATCGGCGCGAAGTATCCCTGGGCCTTCGTCAACATCAACATCCGTCCCTACTACGCGGAGGGCTCGAAGACCTACGGCTACGAAATCGCTGAGCAGTTGGGTTGGCGAGCTCCGCAGCACATCGTGATTCCGGCGGCCGGCGGCTCCCTGATCACGAAAATCGGCAAGGCGTTCAAGGAGCTGAAACTCCTGGGCCTCTTACACGAGGCGCATACGAAGCTCTACGCAGCCCAAGCCGCCGGCTGCTCCCCCATCGTCAACACGATCAAAGAGCGCTCCGATATCGTGAAGCCGGTGAAGCCTCGCACGATTGCGAAATCCCTCGCCATCGGCAACCCTGCCGACGGCTACTACGCGACCAAAGCCGTCTTGGAGTCCGGCGGATGGGGCGAGTCGTCGACCGATGAGGAAATCATTGACGCGATGAAATTGCTGGCCTCGACCGAAGGGGTCTTCACTGAAACGGCTGGCGGGGTCACGCTGGCGGTGGCCAAGAAACTGATCGAGCACGGCGTGATCCCGCGGGATGAATCCATCGTCGTGTGCATTACCGGAAACGGCCTGAAGACGCAGGAACCGCTGATGAACCGGTTAGGCCAAGCGGCGCGCATCCAGCCAACCCTGGCGTCGTTTGAGTCCCAACTGGGCCACCACCTCTCGGGCCTTTCAACGAAACGGTCGGGATAAGGAGGCACCATGGCGGTCATTGTACGGATTCCCACGCCCCTGCAACGGCTCACCAACGGGCAGGGTGAAGTCGCGTGTGAAGGCAAGACGGTCACCGAGCTGTTGAGCGATCTTGAGCGCCGCTATCCGGGGATCAAGGAGCGGATCTGCGATCAGGACGGCAAGCTGCGACGATTCGTGAACATGTTTGTGAATGAAGAGGACATTCGATTCCTCCAAGGCGACCAGACGGCTGTCAAGGACGGAGACGAGGTGTCCATTATTCCCGCAATCGCTGGCGGTCATTGAGCGAGCATGCGCGCAATGCGGAATGGCGTCTCGCCATGAGTCTTTCCAAGGAACAGGTCAGTCGGTACAGCCGGCAGCTCATCCTGCCGGAGATCGGCGTTGAGGGCCAGCAGCGTCTCCTCAACAGCTCCGCGCTCGTCATCGGGGCGGGTGGGTTGGGCTGTCCCGCGGCGCTTTACCTGGCCGCCGCGGGGGTGGGCACTATCGGCGTGATGGACCGCGATGTCGTGGCGCTGAGCAACCTGCATCGGCAGATCCTGCACACGACGGACGATCTTGGGCGGCCAAAGAGCCAATCGGCGTCGGAGCGCCTGTCGGCGTTGAATCCGACGCTGACCGTGGTGCCGCTCCAGGAATCGCTTGGGCCCGACAACGCGCTTGCGCGCCTTCACCCCTACGAGGTGATCCTTGACGGCTCCGACAACGTGACGACCCGATACCTCGTCAACGACGCCTGCGTCCTGCTGGGGAAGCCCTTGATCTACGGCGGGGTGGTCCAGTTCCGAGGGCAGGCGATGACGATCCTCCCTCGACGCGGGGCGTGCTTTCGCTGCGTGTTCCCAGAACCGCCGCATCCCGGAGACGCCCCCAGGTGTCAGGGCGCTGGGATCCTTGGGACCGTCGCGGGGATCACGGGCAGCCTCATGGCCCACGAGGCGTTGAAGGTGTTGCTCGGCTTCGGGGAACCACTCATCAATCGACTCCTCGTGTTTGAGGGAACGGCCAGCCGCGTTCGGGAAGTCGCGGTGCGACGAAACCCCGCCTGCGAAGTCTGCGGGGAGTCGCCGACCATTCGGACGCTTATCGAGGTTGGCGTGCCCGTCTGCCGGGAGGCGCTTGAGCCAGCACAGTGAGGCGAACGTGGTCAACGCTCAGCCGCCATCCTCTGCTGAGCGCCGGCTGCGCAACAGGAGGGAGCATGGCGAGAAAGCAGGTCACCCT
>JACPXS010000003.1 GCA_016196415.1 Candidatus Omnitrophota bacterium | reverse complement strand
GGTCCGGTGGTGGCGAAAAGACGATCGTTGATTCCGTGGGCGCTTCTGGGGATCGGTTGCGGCATCGCTGGCCTCGGTCTCTTGAGGAACCACAACATCTCAGTAGTTTCGGCACTCATCCCCTGGGTTGCTGCTGTCTGTGCCGTGGCAGCAATCGTCGTACAAAAGAAATTCACAAAGACCCGTTACCCCCCACCATAATCACCAGAACGACATGAGGCCACAGCCGTTGTCCTCCCTTTGCGGGCTGGCGCTTGACAGTGAACAGGAGGCCATGCTAGGCTTGTGCCGGTCTTTGCCGGGGAGGATCGGTGCGACTGGCAAGGGCGGGGGATCGCACCGACGGGAGCGTGGTTCAAGCGATAAGGAGGAGGGGTGGATGGAGGCCTACTGCGTGAAGTGCAAAGCGAAGAGAGAAATGAAAGATGCCAAGCAGGTGAAGATGAAGAACGGGCGGTCGGCCATGAAGGGGAAGTGCCCGACGTGCGGGACAGGGCTGTACCGGATCCTCGGCTCCTGAGCGCGCGGGACGGTTGGACAGAGCCCGCATCGCGTTGTCCGACTGGGTGACATGCCAAGGGCGATCACCCCGCGGGGACGAGCGCTTGAGAGTCAGGCCAAGGCGCTCGTGGTTGCCCGAGCGGCCCTTGAGAAACAGGCCGAAGAGGTGGTGGTCATGGACCTCCGGCCGCTCTCCAGCATCACGGATTTTTTCGTGATCGGCACCGCCGGAAGCGCTCGGCAACTGGGCGCGCTGAAGGACCACATCGAAGCCGTACTGTTGCAACATGGACATGCGGTGTGGCAGACGGAAGGATCCCCATCAGCCGCCGAGCCTGCTCAGCCGATGAACCCCCCGCTTCAGTGGCTGCTGATGGATTGCGGGGACGTGGTTGTGCATCTCTTTGATCAATACTCCAGGACATTGTACCGCCTCGAAGATCTGTGGGCGGACGCCCCAAGACTTCGCCTTCCTGCCAATTAGCCTCCTTCGCCGTTACCTCCAACGACTCGTGCCCGATGGATCTCAGCGGGTCGGATAGCGAACAACACCCATGGTGAGCATCGAGCAGCAACTCAGCAAGGCGCTCCGCGAGACCCTCCAGCAGCTGATCGATTCCGACGAGAAGGCGATCGAGCCTGACGAGCTGACGGATGCGGCCTCCCGTTGGGAGATTCCCAAAGATCCCTTGTTTGGCGACTTGTCCAACGCGGTGTCGTTCAAGCTCGCGGCCCGTCAGCAACAACCGTCGCAGCGCATGGCTGCGGCCCTCGCGGGCCGCTTGCTCGCCCGCTGCCGCGAGCTGGGTCTCGAGGGGTGGGTGGATCGCATCGAGGCGAGAGGAGGGTTTCTCAACGTCTTCCTCTCGCCACAGGCGCTCACCCGCGTGCTCCGGGACATCCTCACCCGCGGCCCTCGCTACGGATGCCGCGTCCAACGACCTTCGCCCTCCGTCAACCTTGAATTCGTCAGTGCCAACCCCACGGGGCCCTTGAGCGTGGCCCACGGTCGGCAGGCTGCGGTGGGAGACGTGCTGGCTCGGTTGCTGCGCGCGCAAGGCTCCCGGGTGACGACCGAGTACTACCTGAACGATGAAGGGCGCCAGATCGAGCTGCTTGGGCGCTCACTGCGCGCGCGGTATCTGCAGCACCTCGGCCGATCGGAGCCGTTCCCTGAAGACGGCTACCATGGTGCGTATGTCATTGAAACGGCCAAGCAGTGCGTCGCCCGGTACGGCGAGCGGTTGGCGGATCGGCCGTTGGACGTGTTGATGAAGATCGGCATGGACGAACAACTGGAGCAGATCAAGCAAGACCTCCGTCAATTTGGCTTGCGGTTTGATCGATGGACGAGCCAGCGGTGGCTGCGGACCTCGAGGCGGATCGATACGGCCTTGGCGGCGCTCCGCGCCCAGGGCGCGCTCTACGAGGCCGACGACGCGACGTGGTTTGCCTCGATGAAGTTCGGCGATGACAAAGACCGCGTCGTCCGAAAGCGCGACGGCGAGCTGACGTATCTCGCCCCGGATATCGCCTACCACCAGTGGAAATTTCAGCGCGGATATGATCAGATGGTCAACCTCTGGGGGCCGGACCATCACGGCTACATCGCTCGGGTCAAGGCGGCCATAGCCGCCCTGGGATTTCCCGCGGATCGGCTGGTGGTTCGGATCGTCCAGCTGGTGACGCTGTCTCGATCGGGCAAGCCGGTGCCGATGTCAAAACGCCAGGGGGAGTTTGTTACGTTCCGAGAGATTCTGGATGAGGTGGGGGCGGACGCGACGCGGTTTTTCTTCCTCATGCGCACGATGGAAAGCCATCTTGATTTTGACCTCGAGCTGGCCAAGTCCCAGTCCCAGGAGAACCCGGTCTATTACATCCAGTACGCCCACGCTCGGATCTGCAGCATCCTGGCCAAGGCGGCCTTGCCCTGGCGGGTGAGGCTTCGACCGGATTTGGGGCTGCTCCAAGAACCGGAGGAGCGTCTGCTCCTCCGCGGGCTCTACCAGTACCCCATCGTCCTTCGGCTCTGCGCGGCCGCGCTTGAGCCGCACGGACTGACTGTGTATCTGCGCAAGCTTGCGGAAACCTTCCACATCTTCTACACCAAGCATCGCGTCATCAGCGATGACCTCAAGCGATCCTCAGCCCGCGTCGCGCTCGTTCGGGCGACCCGCCAAGTCATTCAAAACGGTTTAGGCATTCTCGGGGTCAACGCGCCGCGCCGGATGTAATCCTGAGGCGGTGTCAGCGCTGGCGCTCCGCTTTCGTCGACCCCGGCCTCTCTGAGTCAGGTCCCGAACCCATGTTCGAATATTGCCGCCTCTACGTCGGCCAACATCAGTCCCTGGATCACCTCGCGCGCCAGTTGCTCGCATTCGACTACCGCCGCGTGGATGCGGTGGCGGATCCGGGCGATTTCGCGCTTCGGGGCGGCATCCTGGATGTGTTTCCAGCCACCTTCGAGGCCCCGTTGCGCCTGGAATGGGAAGGCTCACGCGTGGCCTCCATGCGGAGCTTCAACCCGCAAACCCTCGAAACGCTCGATCGGCATACCATGGTCGTCGTGTTGCCTCGAGGGGTGCACACGAAACGCTCTGCGGAGGTTCCGTTTGAGTCGTTCGTCGATCTCAAGGAAGCCGATTACGTCGTGCATCTCGACCACGGCATCGGCCGGTATCTCGGGCGCGCGACGATTCCAGGGCCGGAAGGGCCGCGGGATGCGCTGGCCATCGAGTATGCGGACGGGGACCGGTTGTTCGTCCCGATGGACCAGGTCCACCTGGTGCAGCAGTACGTGGGGTTCGGAGCCCGAAGCCCCACCCTGCATACCTTGGGCGGGACGGCTTGGGAGCGGGCAAAAACCAAGGTCTATCTCGGCGCCTGGACCTACGCCACAGCACTCCTGGAGTTGCAGGCAAAGCGGGTTGCCTTACCGGGGCATGCGTTCTCGCCGGATCACGCCTGGCAGGGCATGTTTGAATCCGCGTTTCCGTATCGGGAGACCCCGGACCAGGTGACCGCAACAGCCGAAGTCAAGCGCGACATGGAGCAACCACGACCCATGGATCGCGTGCTCCTCGGTGACGTCGGCTACGGCAAGACCGAGGTGGCGATGCGCGCGGCGTTCAAGGCGGTCACCGACCACAAGCAGGTCGCGGTGTTGGTGCCCACGACCATTCTGGCGTACCAGCACTACCGCACCCTGACCCGCCGGATGGAGCCGTTCCCGATCCGTGCGGAGATGCTCACCCGGTTCCAGTCGGAGGCGGAGCAACGGGAGGTGCTCCAGGCGCTCGCCGAGGGATGCTGCGATATCGTCATCGGGACGCATCGGCTGCTGTCCGGCGACATTCGGTTTAAGGATTTGGGACTGCTCATCGTGGATGAGGAGCAGCGCTTCGGGGTGCAGGAGAAAGAGCGGCTCAAGCAGTGGCGGACCCAACTGGATGTGCTGACGCTTTCAGCGACCCCGATTCCTCGAACGCTCTATCTGGCGCTCGTCGGGGCGCGCGACCTTTCGCTCATCACGACCCCGCCGGAGAACCGGCATCCGGTAGAGACCCGCGTTGTCGAGGAGGACGACGCCGCGATCCGGGAATGGGTTCTCAGGGAGCTTGAACGGAACGGCCAGGTGTACATTGTGCATAATCGGGTGCACAATATTTCCCAGATGGCCCGGCAGGTGTCGCGCCTCATCCCGGAAGCGCGCCTCGGCGTGGCGCACGGCCAGATGGCTGAGGGGGAGCTTGAGCAGGTCATGGTGGCGTTTATGGAAGGATCGCTTGACGTGTTAGTGACAACGACCATCATCGAATCGGGCATTGATATCCCCAACGCGAACACGCTGATTGTGAGAAACGCGGAGGCCTTCGGGTTGGCCGATCTCCACCAACTGCGAGGGCGCGTCGGGCGCTTCGATCGGCGGGCGTATGCCTACCTGGTGGTGTCGCGGCGCGCCGTGCTGACGGCGGAGGCGCGCAAACGCCTGGAGGCGATGGCCGAGCACACCGCGCTTGGCTCAGGGTTCAAGATCGCGATGGAAGATTTAAAAATCCGCGGGGCGGGCAACTTGCTCGGCGTGGAGCAATCCGGGCACATCAGCGCCGTCGGGTTCGATTTGTACTGCCGACTCCTTCGCGACGCGGCGAGTGAGATTCGGGAAGATGGCGCGGCGCGCCCGGCATCCGAGCGACCCGGCCGGCCCGTGGTTCCACGGCCATGAACATGGCTGTTCCTGTTCGGAGAGCCGGCCCATGGGGTCCCGCGCGGGTCATGCGCTCCGTGGCGCAGCTCGTGGCGGGGATGTTTCTCGGCATCGGCTGCGCCGCCGCAGAGACGGTGAATCGCATCGTGGCGATTGTGAATGAGGAGGTCATCACGGAGGCCGATGTCACCTCGCGTATCAATTCGCTGCTTGAGGACGCGGATGCCCCGCTGCCTGAGGGTCACGATGCGACGACCATGCACCAGATGGTCCTCAGGCGCCTTATCGAGCAGCGCGTGATCCTTCAAGAGGGGAAGCGGCTTGGAGTCCAAGTGGGCGCCGATGAGATCCTCAAGCGGCTCGAGGCGCTCCGCGGCCGCTTCAGCACGCCTGATGAATTTGAACAATCGCTCTCGGACTCCGGCCTGTCCAAGGAGCAGCTGAAAGAGTCGATCCGCGACCAGCTCACGATTCAACACGTCATCGATGCGAAGATCCGGTCGGCCATCGTGGTGAGCCCGCAGGAGGTGGCGCAGGAGCTCAGCGCGCACCCGGAGCTTGCAAAACCCGGAGACCGAGTCCGCGCCTCCCACCTCCTGATTCGAGTCACCGAGGAGCGGTCAGAAGCCAGCGCGCGGGCCCTCATCGAAGATCTGCATCGCCAGCTCACGCAAGGAGCGGATTTCCCATCGCTCGCCAAGCGGTACTCGGAAGATCCTCATGCCGAGGCGGGTGGGGAGATGGGCTGGGTTGCGCAAGGTGAGCTGCTCCCGGAGCTCGACGCCGCGCTGTTTAGCGTAAAGGAGGGGATGGTCTCCAGCCCCATTCAAACGCGATTGGGCTTCCACCTGGTCAAGGTGGAAGAGCGCCGGACCGCCACGAGCCTTTCGGTCATGGAGGCGAACCGAGCGGTCTACCAGCAGCTCTACCAGCAGAAGTTCCAAGAGGCGTTCGCGCGGTGGCTGGCCGAGTTGAAGCGCCACGCCTACATTGAGATCGTGACCGCTCCATAACAGTCATCATCCCATGGCCTCTCATGCGGTGATTGCGCTGACAGCCGGGGATCCGTGCGGAATCGGCCCGGAAGTCATTCTCAAGGCGCTGGCGCAGATCCGAGTCCCCGACGGCGTTCGCCTGATCATCATTGGCGATCGCTCGGTGTTCGAAGCAACGGCGAGGCGGTTGCGCTGCCGGTTGCCCTCCTGGCAGACGATCCGGGCGGATGCGCCGGATGGGTTTTCGCGGCCGCTGACGCTCCTTGATTGCGGGCACACCGGTTCAGGCATTCCAGGCCGGTCCTCCAGGGCAGCGGGCGTCGCGTCGCTTGCGTACCTGGATCGGGCGATTGCGTTGTGGCGCGCATGCCGGATCCACGCGCTGGTGACGGCCCCCGTGACGAAGTGGGCGATCGCGCGAAGCGAGCCGACGTTTGTCGGCCAGACCGAATATTTCGCCAGGGCCATGGGGGCTCGCGATGTGGTGATGATGTTTGTCTCCGATCGGCTGCGCATCGCCTTGCTGACGCGCCACCTCCCGCTCCATCGCGTGCCGGGCGCGCTGACCAAGGCGAATCTGCGCCGCACGTTGCGGCTCACGGCGCGCGGCTTAACGAGGTGGTTTGGGATCCGTCATCCCCGGCTTGCCCTCTGCGGGTTGAATCCTCACGCCGGCGAGGCCGGAGGCTTCGGTCAGGAGGAACAGGCGGTGATGATCCCCGTCCTTCGGGCGCTCCGTCGGGATGGGGTGGCGTGCGACGGTCCGTTTGCCGCGGATGGCTTTTTCGCCCGCCTGCATGAGGCTGGGCGTGATCGAAGAAGACGAAGAGGAAGAACGCGGTTATCATCTGGCGGCCCGACTGACTACGACGCGGTCGTCTGCCCCTACCATGACCAGGGCCTCATCCCATTTAAGCTCGTGGCGCGGGATCGTGGCTGTCAGATGAGCCTTGGCCTGCCCCTCATCCGGACCTCGCCAGACCATGGCAGCGGCCTGGATATCGCAGGGCGAGCGCTTGCCGATCCGGGGTCGATGGTCTATGCGATGACGCTCGCCATCCGGTTCGCCGGAGGGCGTCGCGCCTCACCCCACCACCCGCATTGAACCGTTGCCGTATGAGGGACCGGCGCCCTTCATGCTCACCGTTGCGGAATTAACCGCGCTCCTCACCACCTACCATCTTCGATTGACAAAACGGTTGGGGCAGCATCACCTGGTTGATCCCCGACTGATTGAACGCATTGTCGACGCCTGCCAACTCGCACGTCGGGACACGGTGGTCGAGGTGGGGGCGGGGTTAGGGGCTCTCACGGAGCCGTTGGCGCGGCGCGCCGGGCGCGTGATCGCGGTGGAACTCGACTCGGGAATTTCCAGGCTGCTGGCTTCTCGGATGGCGCCGTTTGGCAACGTGACGGTCGTCCACGCCGACATCCTGCGCTTCGCGTGGGAGCAAACACCAGGCACCGTCGTGGTGGGAGCGATCCCGTACCAGATCACCTCGCCGCTCCTTATGCTCCTCAGCGAGCATCGGCAGCAGATCCGCAATGCCATCCTGGTGATCCAGCGGGAGGTGGCGCAGCGGCTGCTGGCGAAGCCGGGGACGAAAGCCTACGGCCGCTTCAGTATCGTCGGCCAATTCCGGTGGCAGATCGAAGCGGTGGTCACGGTGCCTCGGACTGCGTTCTTTCCTCGCCCTGCCGTTGAGTCCTGTTGCGTGCGGCTGACACCCCGCACGCATCCGCCGGCCCCCGTTGATGACGAGGCGTTCTTTTTCGAGGTGGTCAAGGCCGCATTCGCGAAGCGGCGCAAAACGCTGGTGAACTGTCTCAGCGTCTTAGCGCCTCAGCGCATCCCTCGAGCGGTCGTTGAAGCGGCGCTCCACACGTTACACGTGCCGCTCACCATTCGGGGAGAGGCATTATCGATCATCCAATTGGCGGCGCTGGCAAACACCTTGCAGCGCGGCAGTGCATCAGTTTGACGGGTGACGCGGAGTCCCTCGACTCGGCGCTGCCTCGCTCGGGACGAATGCCGAGCGCAGTCGAGGCAGAGCCGGGGCCCCCGCCTGCCCGCAGCCGACGACGGCGAGAGTCCGGCGCGGCGAGGACAGGTGGGGTGGCGCAGCGGCAGGCCCCGTCAAACTGATGCACTACCTGCAGCGCGAACCCCTTGCGTTGCCGAACGTAAGAGCGTATAGTGAAACACGCAAGCGAGATATCCTGAAGGAGCGATGATACGGATCAAGTGGTCCTGACGTCATCGAGTGTCCGCGTGGGAGTCATTACCCCTGAGACCGTTCAACAAGTGGCGCTCCTGGCTCGACTGCGCTTGGAAGGCCAGGCGCTGACGCAGCTTGCGGCACAACTGGATAAGATTCTGCAATATGTGCAGCAACTGCAAGCGATTCCGACAGAGCAAGTTGAGCCCACCAGCCACGTCCTGCCGCTCTCGAACGTCCTCCGGAAGGACGAGCGTTGTCCCTCGCTGAGCCAAGATGCCGTGCTGGCCCTCGCGCCTGCTCGCCAATCCCCCTTCGTGAAAGTGCCAAAAGTCATCGAGACGTAACGGACTGATGGCCTCTGGGGATCTTGCCTCCAAGACAATCGCAGCGCTTCGAGTCCTGCTCGGTGAGGGCTCGGTGTCGCCGCGTGACATCCTTGAGGATCTCCTCTCGCGCATCGCCCGCCTCAACCCCTCGCTGCGCGCCTACCTCGCTGTGGACCCGGATCGGTTGCGCCGCCAAGCCGACGAGCTGATGCGGACCAGCCGGCGGGGACGATTGTGGGGCATCCCGGTCACCATCAAAGACAACATCTGCGTGATGGGCGAGGAGACTTGCTGCGCCTCGCGCATCCTGCAAGGGTTTCGTTCCCCCTACGACGCGACGGTCATTGCGCGGCTGCGTGAGGAAGGCGCGCTCATCCTGCCGAGGACGAACATGGATGAGTTTGCGTTCGGCTCCTCGACGGAAAACTCGGCGTTCGGGCCGACGAAGAACCCAAGAACCGTCGCGCTCGATCGCGTGCCCGGCGGATCCAGCGGCGGCTCAGCCGCGGCGGTCGCGGCCAATCTGGCGATCTCGGCGTTAGGGAGCGATACCGGAGGCTCGATCCGCCAACCGGCCGCGTTCTGCGGTGTCGTAGGATTGAAGCCCACGTATGGACGTGTCTCGCGCTACGGACTAGTCGCGTTTGCCTCCTCGCTTGATCAAATCGGGCCGCTGACCAAGGATGCCCGGGATGCCGCCATGCTGTTGTCGGTGATCGCCGGACATGACCCCAGGGACTCCACCTCGGCGCCGGTGGAGGTCCCAGACTATGAGGCAGCCCTGGCGGAGTCGCCTCGCGAGCTCACGATCGGCCTTCCAACTCTCTCCACTGAAGGCCTCGATGCCCAAGTGCGCCAGGCCATTGAGCAGGCCACGGAGGTGTTCAAGGGAATGGGGCTCAAGACGGTGATGATTGACCTGCCGACCCTCGATTGGGCTGTCGCCACGTACTATATTATTGCGACCGCTGAAGCCAGCTCCAACCTGGCCCGCTATGACGGCGTTCAGTACGGCTGGCGCGCCTCCCTGGGTTCAGGGTTTGGGGTTCAGGGTTCAGGACAAGGACCCTCGTCAGCCCCCGACCCAGAACCCCCGACCCAGAACCCATTGCTGGAGATGTATTTGCGAACCCGGACGGAAGGGTTCGGGGCCGAGGCCAAACGTCGCATCCTGCTCGGCACGTACGTGCTGTCCCACGGCTATTACGACGCCTACTACCTCAAGGGGATGAAAGTTCGCACGCTCATTACGCAGGACTTCGACGCCGCATTTCGCCGCTGCGATGTAATCGTGATGCCCACGACACCCACCCCTGCGTTTCGCTTGGGGGAGAAGCTTGAGGATCCGTTGCAGATGTACCTGTCGGATATCTACACGATTTCGGCCAACCTCGCCGGCATCCCCGCCCTGTCGGTGTGTTGCGGGACGACCCCGGAGGGGTTGCCGATCGGGATGCAGTTGCTCGCCTCGCCGTTTCAGGAAGCGCGGCTGTTACAGCTTGCGCACGCCTACGAGCGGGAAACCCCGTGGGCCACGCGTCGCGCGCAGCTCTATTGCCCCGCGTGAAGGATGCGCTACGAGCCCGTGATCGGCTTGGAGGTTCACCTCCAGCTCAGCACGCAGACGAAGCTCTTCTGCGGATGCCCAACGACCTTCGGGGCGCCGCCAAACAGCCAGACCTGTCCGGTGTGCTTAGGCTTGCCGGGCGTGCTGCCGGTGCTGAACGAACGGGCGCTTGAATGGGGCATTCGGGTTGCGCTCGCGTTTAACTGTGAGATCGCTCCGGTGATGAAGTTTGACCGCAAACAGTACTTTTACCCGGACCTCCCGAAGAACTATCAGATTTCCCAATACGACAAGCCGTTGGCTCGACACGGCCATTTGGACCTCCCCGGAGCAGGCGGCACCAAGCGCATTGGGATCACGCGGACCCACTTGGAAGAAGACGCCGGCAAGCTGCTCCATGAGGAGAGCCGCACGGAGAGCTTTGTGGATTTCAACCGGACCGGGATCCCGCTCTTAGAGATTGTGAGCGAGCCGGACCTGCGTTCATCCGAGGAAGCGTACCAGTATCTCGTGGAGCTGAAGGCGATCATCCAGTACCTGGACGTGTCGACCTGCAACATGGAAGAGGGCAGTTTGCGCTGCGATACGAACGTCTCGCTTCGACCCGCCGGCGAATTGTCCTTCGGGACCAAAGTGGAAATCAAGAACCTCAACTCCTTCCGCTGGGTGAAGCTGGCCCTGGAGCACGAGGTGAAGCGCCAGACGCTTGCGCTTGACCGGAACGAGCGTATCGCGCAGGAGACTCGGTTGTGGGACGCGAAAGGCCAGAAGACGGTCTCGATGCGAAGCAAGGAGGTCGCGGCCGATTACCGCTACTTCCCCGAGCCGGACCTGGTGCCGTTCACCATTGATCAGCAGCTGATCAGCCGGGCGACACGCGCGTTGCCTGAGCTGCCCGCGCAACGCCGCAGGCGCTTCGAGCAGATCTACCAACTCTCCGCGTATGACGCGCGGGTGTTGACGCAGCACAGGGCGCTTGCGGACCTGTTCGAGGACGTGTTGCGAGCCGGCGCATCGACGAAACCCGCGGCCAACTGGATTATGGGCGATCTCTTGGGGTACCTCAACACGCACCATATCGAGCCGGACGCGCTCTCCATTGATGGCGCCAGGCAGGGCGAGGGGCGCTTGACCGTGCGACCCGAATGGTTGGCGCATTTGCTCCAATTCGTTGCGGACGGCACCTTGTCCGGGAAGATGGCGAAAGACGTCTTCCTCCAGATGCTGGAGCGGCGGCAGGATCCCGCCCAACTCGTCCACGAGGGAACCCTTCGGCAACTGGTCGATCCCCGGGCGCTCGAGGAGGTGGCGGAGGCGGTCTTGCGGGCCAACGCGAAATCGGTTGAGGATTTTCGAAACGGCAAGGTAAACGCATTGAGCCATCTCATAGGGGAGGCCATGAAACAGTCGAAGGGGAAAGCGGACCCAAAGCAGATGGCGGAGCTGTTGCGACGGAAGCTTGAGGGGATGACATCGGGAAGATGAGGCAGACGACTGCACTGATGGAGGAGACATCATGAGACGGCGCTTGTGGCTAGCCGGGCTGCTCTTGAGCTGCGGAGTCGCCTTGGTCCAGGTGGTCCCGCTTGCTGCCAAAGGGGCGACCGCATCCGAGTCGACCACCAACGACGCGTTCTACAAGGAACTGGATCTCGTGGATCAAACACTCAACATCGTCCGATCCAACTACGTGGAAGAGCCCAAGGCGAAAGAGCTCGTCTATGGCGCGCTCAAAGGGATGCTGGGGACGCTCGATCCGTATAGCCAGTTCCTCGACCCCGACAGCTACAATGAGCTGAAGGTGGATACGGAAGGGGAATTCGGGGGATTGGGGATTGAGATCACGATCAAGGATGATCTCCTGACCATTATCACCCCGATCGATGATACGCCGGCGTACCGGGTGGGCCTCAAAGCGGGCGATCATATCGTCAAGATCGATGGGGGGCTGACGCGTGGGATCACGCTCCTGGAGGCGGTGAAGAAGCTGCGGGGCAAGCCGCACACGACGGTCATCCTCACAATTTTCCGCGAAGGGGAATCGGAGCTGAAAGAGTTCACGCTCGAGCGGGCGATCATCACCATCCAAAGCGTCCGGGAGGCGACGCTCCTCGACAACCACATCGGCTATATCCGTCTCTCGGACTTCCGGGAAAAAAGCGCGGATGATCTGGAGACCGCGCTGAAACAGTTGAAGGATCAGGCCATGGAGAGCCTCATCCTGGATCTGCGCAACAACCCCGGGGGCTTGCTGGACGTCGCCGTCTCCGTCGCCCAGCTCTTCCTGCACCGGGATCAGCTCATCGTGACGACCAAGGGGCGATTGCGCAACCAAAACCAGGAATTACGCGCGCGCGCGGAGGGGCTGGCGAGCGAGCTGCCGTTGGTGGTTCTCATCAACGAGGGGTCTGCATCCGCTTCGGAAATCGTCGCGGGCGCGATCCAAGATTACCATCGGGGGGTGCTGATCGGCACGAAATCGCACGGGAAGGCCTCCGTGCAGACGATCTTTCCGCTGAAGGATGGCAGCGCGCTGCGCTTAACGACCAGCAAGTACTTCACGCCCAGCGGTCGATCCATCCACGGCCAAGGCATTCCCCCGGATGTCGAGGTGCCGTTTGTCAAGCTGGTTGAGGAGAAATCAAAAGAAGAGAAATCCAAAGAGCTGTTTGATCGGATCAATGCGGACGAGCCGGTTGGGGAGAAGCCGGCTGAAGGCGCAGCGGCGGCCAAGCCGGCAGAATCCACAGCCGATCGACTGCGGGCGGACAACCAGCTTGCGCGAGCCGTCGATC
>JACPXS010000002.1 GCA_016196415.1 Candidatus Omnitrophota bacterium | reverse complement strand
CATCGGGCTGACGCTGCAGCACGAGAAGACGATCCGAGCCTTCGAATCCCGCCACGATCCTCAGTGGACCCGCGCATCCCATGAGTGAGAGCGGCTCACGAAATGACGTTGGCTCGGGATTCGAAGCGGGGAGCAGCAAGAACCTGTTGTCGAGGGATCAGACCCGCTCGTGCCAAGAACCCACAGCCCTCAGCCCAAAGCCACGGGGGGGGTGTGGGACACGGGCTAATCTGGTGACGCCGAGAGGTGGGTGAGGAACTCGTTGACGATCATGAAGGCATCGGTGATGAGCCGTTCGCGTTCAGCCGCAAACAGGGCGCTGACCAGGAACGCCGCCGCCCACGCCGGGCCGTTGGCCTGCCGCTTGCCAAAGGCGGTTCGGATCGCCATCACCGCCCCGCTCACAAGCGGATCCGCGAGATGGGGTCGCACGGCCTCGGCGACATCGCGGGGCCCGCGCTGGTAGTGCGCCATCAACGCATAGAGATCGTAGGCGTCCTTTTCCCGATACCGCTCACCGAGGACGATGCCCTTCATCGTCACGATCCCCACGAGGTCCGCCATACGAATCGGCACCGTGATCTCTCCGCCATCCGGCAACGCGCCGGTCAAGGGCACGACCGTGTGGTGCGCAAAGGCCGCCTCGCACCCGGTGATCTTGCGGGCCAACAAGTCGTCTTGCACCGGCACATGCCGACCCGGGCGCGGATCGTTCAGCGGAGTGAGGAAATCGATTCGGATGGTGTAGGATTTCTCGGTCGCGGGGGATTGGACGATTCGCACGACGCTGCTCGGGATGGAACGCCCTCGTTGATCCGGCGCGGCCTGGTAGCCCCGCTCCCTCAACAGCTCCATGATCGTCGCGTACTCCGGCTCATGCACCGTCGACGGATCCACCGCCAGGTCGATGTCGATCGACCCGACATGGACAAACGGGTCCTCGGGACGCTGGTGGCGCTGCAAGAGAAGGGACGGGACCCAGCCGCCGACCAGGACGAGCGCCTCCCGGTAGGCCCGCAAGATCGTCATGATCTCAAGCAGAACGGCCCGTGAGGCCGTGGTGACGCCCGGGCCGTAGAGCTGTGCGGTGCGCTCAGGAAGCGGCATTCAAAATTCCATCCGCTCCGCGCGAAGAAATTCCGCCTGCTCTTTGCCTCGCGCGGGGTCGCTGTAGAGATCCAGGTAGAGCTGGACGTTGCCGACAAGCGTCACCCCCTGAACCGTCTGAGTCCGATAGAACACCCCCGCATCAGCGGCGCGCCGAAGCCACACGTTTGCGCCCGCCTCCACTGGCCGCAAGTCCATCGCCGCCACCCACTCCTCAGGGGCAGACGTCTCATCCATGAACCACTGCACGGTGCCGATGCCCTGCACAAAGGGAGCGATCAGCATCGCGGCGGAAAACGAGGTCGCCGCGTAGCGCCACCGCCTGGCCACGGCCACCTGCGCCAGGCGCTGCAGCAGCCGTGAGGGATCCCGCTCAAAGCTGTAATAGGCAAACGGGGCGTGCTGATCGATCGTGTAGCGCTCCCGCCAGGCCTCCAGCAGCGTCGCGGGTTGCGTCAGCGTGACGCGGCGATGTTCGGCGCGGGCGTAGGCGTCGTCGATGAGCCGACGACACACATTGGAGGCCTGCCCCAGGCTGACGTCAGCCACCGCCGCGACCTCGCTGACACGCCAACTGCGCGATGGCTCCTCAAGCAACGCCCGCAGGATGCGGCTGGATACCGGGCTAAAGAGCGACGGGGGCCTACCGCGATGGGGAAAGGGGTTACGATCCACCACCTTCTGATAGTAGAAGTCATCGAATTGCAGATGGCAGTTCCCCGCCAAATCCAGATAGCCGACGCCCGCCTCCCGGCACAGCTCACGCGCGCGGGGACTGAGGAACTGCGAGGCCACCACCGGGTAGCCGGCGCGGCGCGGACGCTCGGCGTGGAGTTGACGGATCACGTGCGGGATGCGACTTGGCGAGCCGGCAGCTCTCGCCTCCACGCAAAGCCGTCGCTTCCGCCCTGAGGGCGTGCGCACCTCAACCACCAGATCAGGACAAGCCCTGGAGCCGCTTCCGCGATCCGCCCGGATGATTTTCAGCGATGGCAATAGATCCGGCAACGCCTTCAAGAGATCCGCTCCAAGCCGGTGCGAGGTCTGGCTATGAATGTTCATTTAATTACCTACTTTCATTGATCAATGAAAATATAGATTAAAATGAAAGAGTTGTCAAGTTCCCGTTTTTCCCTTTCACGATCGGCCGGCGGTTCCCTCTGGTGCCACAAAGGGACCGGGGTTAGCGAGGACCTCGGCTATGTTGATGGATTGGATGGGCCGCTCAGCATTTAGGACTCGCGAGAGGCCCCTGGTGCAGAAGCCCCTTGGGCGTGGTTGGCCTGCTCAAGACGGTCGAGCCGTTCTTCGAGAGGACGGAGGCGGGCGATCAGCTTCGCCATCGAGGCCAGCAGCGCGGGCAGCCGTCCAAGCAGCGCCAACTGGTGTTTGGCGCTTCGGAGGGGGCGGGCCGGATAGCCCCACACCGCTTCTCCCGCAGCCACCGATTTTGTCACCACGCTGGCGGCTCCCACTTGGGCCCGATCGCCGATGGTGATATGGTCGACGACGCCGGCCTTGCCTCCCAGCGCCACGTAGTTGCCGATCGTCACGCTCCCGGAGAGCCCGACGTGGCCGGCCATGACCACGTGTTCTCCGATGCGGTCGTTGTGGGCGATTTGGACGAGGTTGTCGATCTTCGTGCCGCGCCGGATGAGCGTGGATCCCACCGTCGCGCGATCGACGCAGACATTGCAGCCGATCTCCACGTCATCCTCGATGACGACGTTGCCGACCTGCGGAATCTTGACATGCCGCCCTTCGTGGAAGATGTAGCCGAACCCATCCCCGCCGATGACCGACCCTCCGTGGATCCGCACGCGGTGGCCGATGCGGGTCTGGCGGTAGATCACCGCGTTGGGACCGATCAGGCCGTCTTCTCCGATCGTCGCGCCGTCGCCGATATGAACGCCGGACTCAATCGTCGTGCCTCGGCCAATGCCGACGTCATTCCCGATGACGGCGTGGGCTCCGATGGAGGCGCCCTCGCCTACCTGCACGCGGTCCCCCAGCACCGCGGTGGGGTGAACCCCTCCCTTCGAGATGCCGGAGGGGTGAAAGAGATCCAGCGTGAGTGCAAAGGCCAGCTTGGGGTTCTGCACGCTGATGCCTGGCCGCCCGCCCAACTCGCGCACCTCTGCGGAGACGATCACCGCTGAGGCTTGGCTGGCGATGGCTTGGGCGAGATGCCGCGGCGTGTCGGCGAACGTGATCTCTCCCAACTGCACCGCATCAAGGCTGTTGACTCCCCGGATACGGACGGCGCCGTCTCCAATCAGTCGCCCCCTGAGATGTTGGGCGATTGCGGCGAGCGTCTGTTCCATCTGCGGGCTCCTATTGGTTGGTGGAGGGACGCGTGGATGACTGATGGTTTGAGGACGCGGGTATTGTAGCACACAGGGGTGGGGGGCGTCTGCGGTGATGTTGCGCGGGCGACGCGTTCCACTAGACCAACTCAGAGACCAGGAGGGCGCAGACCACCGCCATCAGGCACAGGCCGGAGAGAAACAGCCAGTCCGCTACTCGCTCGACTCGATACCGACGTTGCCTCCGCCTCGTCCTGAGGGCGACGTAGGCCAAGAGGCATGCGGCAAGGAAGACGAGGGCGTCGATCGCCAGACACTCATCCCCGATCCCGCTCACATGGTGCAGCCGATCGCTGATCCGGAACAGCCCGATGACGGTCAAGCAGACCCCCACCATCGCCGCAGACGCCGTGAAGCTCCACGGCTTTACAGCCGTGGCCTCTTTGTTATCCGCTTCGCGACCGTGGAGCGGAACCCTCCGAAGCCTGCCCTGCTGCGCTGCCGCTTCGCAGAGGCACCCTCCTCGCCGCCTTCCTCCCCCGGGCTCACGCCCGGGGCTTCCGGCGAAGGAGGGTGAAGATATGGACGGAACCGTCGCCTTCCAACGTCGGTCGATCGGAGGGGTCGGCCATCAGTGTATTCCGGGGGAGACGGGATCCTGGGCAGCCCGCGGGGCGCTGTGACGCTGATTCCCGTTCGGGGTCAGCGTCCCCGCGGCGGCGTGGTAAACCCACAGGTCGGCAAATCGACCCCAGTTGATGAGAATCCGCAGCAAGCGTTTCGGATCCTCCTGCGGGCACTGGATAGCCAGCTCCTCCAGGAGGACGTCTTTCGCCAGGTGACGGTCAGGGCTGTGTTCCATCATTTCGCGCACGCGTTTGACCAACGGCACCTGCGACAGTTGTTGGCGGAAGAGCTGGCGACGGATCTTGCGAGGCGAACTCACAAATACTCGTCCGAATTCTGTGAGAATCAAATGACCCTGCGGGCTCTCAAGCAAGGCCAGCAGCTCTGCGGCTTTCACCGCCAGGAGGATTCGAGTGAACGTCCTGCCCAGCTCCGACGTCAGGCGGAAAAATTCCACATCCCCTCCCCGCACCTGCAAGGCTTCCAGCAACCCGACGATCTCCCGCACCTCGACCGAGGGCAGCGGGGCCATCACGCGGATGCCCAACGTGCCGGGCATCAAGGTCACCTGCGGCGGTTCTTTCTCAGGGAGGTACAGCCCGGTGATGACGGCGTGCAGCTTGTCCACAAAAGCCTGGTAGGCGCTAGATCGAGGATCGCGCGGATACGGTAAGGAGTTCTCAATCACCGTCTTGATCCGACCGGGATGCGCGGTCATGATGAGGATGCGGTTGGCCATGAAGGCGACTTCATGGATGTCATGGCTGACCATGCAGATGGCTTGCGGGTATTTCTCGCGATCCCGCCAGAGATTCACGACTTCGTTCCGGAGCGTCTCGGCAGTGAGCGCATCCACCTGGCTGAAGGGTTCATCCATGCAGAGCAGCTCCGGCTGCACGACGAGCGCGCGGGCGATGCCGACGCGTTGCTTCATCCCCCCCGAGAGTTCCCGCGGATACGCTTCCTCGAATCCATCCAGCCCGATGACGGTAATCACCTCGGCCACCCGGTGCCGCCTCGTCTCCGAGTCCACGCCGCGCGGGATCAGGGCCTGCTCGATGTTCTGCGCCACGGTCAGCCAGGGAAAGAGGGCGAACTGCTGGAACACCAGCGCCACATGCGGGTTCGGCTCAGTCACCAGCTGCCCGCGATACCGCACCTCGCCGGCGTTGGGGGGCAGCAACCCGGCTGCAATGCGAATGAGCGTGGACTTCCCGCATCCGGACGGCCCCAAGATCGCCACTAGCTCGCCCTCTTGGAAGGTCAAGGTGATGTCGCTTAAGACGGGCAAGGGCTTCCCGGACGGGAGCGTGAAGACGCGCTCGACACGTGAGAGGCTGAGCAAGACATCCCCACGGGCTGCGGTGTTCGGCATCCGCGCGCTAATACACGTAGCGTGTCTCAGCCAACCGATACAGCGGCTTCCAGAGATAGCGATTAATCAGGACCACGAGAATCGCCATGGTCATAACGGCAGCCGCCAACAGCTGATAGTGGCCTTGGCTGGCGGCCCTCGAAATCAAGGAGCCCAGGCCCGGCGTGAATGAAATCTGCGGCCCCAGCGAGATGTACTCCGCCACGATGCTGGCATTCCAGGCTCCGCCTGCGGCCGTCACCCACCCGGTGATGAGATAGGGAAAGACCGCGGGCCACCAGACCATCTGCCAGCGTTGGCGACGAGTAAACCGGTACGCTTGCGCGACCTCGCGCAGATCCACGGGAACCGAGGAGGCGCCGGCGATCACGTTAAAGAGAATGTACCACTGCGTGCCAATGAGCATGAGGATCACCGCGCCGAGACCCAGGCCCCAGCCTGCCCCCTGCAGCCCAAGGAGCAGCAAGGGATAGAGCATGGGAGCGGGGAACGAAGCGGCGATTTGCACAAATGGCTGCAAGCGGCTGCGCAGGCGATCCGAACGACCGATCCAAATCCCGACCGGGATCGTCCAGAGGCTACCCACGATCACCGCCGCGAAGACGCGCCCGCAGGTCAGGATCGCGCTCATGACGAGATGACCCCACTCGCTCAGCGTGAGGTGGCGGATCAGATGCCAGAGACTCGCCAGGGCCCAGCCCATCCCCGCCGCGCCGATGACGGCGATCAATAGGCTGAGGAGTCGGACGGTGCTGGCGGTGTATCGCCGAACCGGCTGAACGGATGGCTGGCGCGGCGCGTTGGCCTGAGCGGTCAGCCACTCGCTAATCGGATGCGCGACGTTCGTCACCGCCGCCTGGGTCAACCAGGACCGTGTGAACCACCTCAGGATGCGGGAGCCTTGGGCCTCGGCGGTGGCGGTTTCCTCAAATCGAAACCGCTGGGCCCACACCAGGACCGGGCGCCACACGCAGGTATCGACGATCACGATCATCAGGACCATCGCGAGGATGCCTGCGCAGATCGCCGGAATGCGCCGATGCGCGATCGCCATGCTCATATATGCGCCAAGTCCCGGCAGGCGAAAATCTTGCGTGCCGAGCGTGAACGATTCGCAGATCATCAGGAAGAACCAGCCGCCCGCCATCGCCATCATGCTGTTCCACGCCAAGCTGATGACCGAAGCGGAGAGCTCCACGCGACGAAACCGCTGCCACCAGTTGAACTGGTAGAGTTGCGCAGCCTCACGGAGCTCAAGCGGAATCCCGCGCAGCGACTGGTAAAAACTAAAGGCGAGATTCCACACCTGTCCGGTGAAGATCATGAGAATCGAGGCCAGCTCCAGCCCCGCATTCGTGTTCGGGAACAACGCGACCAGCGCCACCACCGCACCCGGGAGAAATCCCAGCACCGGGATCGACTGCAGGACATCCAGCAAGGGCAGGAGCACGCGTTCTGCGCGCGGCCGGTGGGCCGCGAGATAGCCGTAGGTGAGCGCGAACACGAGGGACAATCCGTACGCCGCAATCCCCCGCAGGAGCGACAAGACCGTGTAGCCAGGCAACGCCCAGAGACTGAGGTTAATCTCCACGTGCGGCTGCAGTGGCGCTTGCCAGTGCTTCGCCACGCGCATCACGCCATAGAGCGCCGCGGCGAGCAGCGCAACCACGCCAAGGTCTGACCAGATCGACGTGGGGCGATGGACGGCGGGTCGAGTGATCATGGCACAAACTGCAACGCCGCGGAATTGATGCAGTGGCGTTTGTGCGTTGGGACAGGCCCGTCGTCAAACACGTGCCCGAGGTGCGCGCCGCACCGTGCGCAGAGGACTTCAATCCGCCGCATGAACCAACTCGCATCGACGGCGTACCGCACGTTGTGCTCGTCGATCGGCGCCCAGAAGCTCGGCCACCCGGTCCCGGAGTCAAACTTCGTCGTGGAGCTGTAGAGGTCGATGCCGCAGCACACGCACTGGTAGACCCCCGGCTCGTGGTAGTTGTGGTACTGGCCGCTAAAGGCGGGCTCGGTTCCCTTCTGCCTGGTCACCTGATACTGCTCCGGGGTGAGCCGCCCTCGCCACTCCTCATCGCGTTTCTGAACGGGTTCCATCCGCACAAGCCTCCCGCGTTGGTGATCGAAAATCGGAATGGTCTGGCGGGTCGCCTCCTCGCAAGCAGCCGTCCCCATCCAGGGGCTCAGGAGTCCTGCCATGCCGAGGAGCCCTCCGAGCAGCCGCCTGCGCTGTCTCCGTTGGCGGAAGTCCATGGAGGCCTCGCGCGATCTGATGGGGAGAAGCCGTCTTAGCTGGAAGTAGGGTGGAGCCGAGCTAACTTCCTCAGCACCTCAGGAGCAAATTTGTCGTCACGCAGCTGCTGATACTGCTCATAGTGCGCGATGGCCTGGGAGGTGTCATGCAGCCCTTCGTAGCACAGGGCAAGCTGGAACTGGACCCACGGCGTCTGCGGCGACTCCTGGAGGAACGCCTCCAGCACCTCGCGGGCCTCCCAGAACCGCGCTTCTCGCCTCAGTAGGCGACTGAGGAACAGCGTGGTTTGTTCACGACGCGTGTGGGTCAACTCGCGCGCCAGCAGGGCCCGATACAGCGGTTCTGCCCGAGTGAACCGTCGATAGAGCTGGTAGTTCCTCGCCTCCTGCCAGAGCCGCTCATTCGGATCCTGGATCGTCGCCAAGTGGCGACGCAGGAACTGATCCTGGTACCACTCCGCAAATCGCTTACCACAGAACGCCACGTAGGCATCGGCGAGGCCATCGAAGGGGTGCTTCTCCTTCAGGAAATCATCCGAGCGATGCGGAGGCCTGGGCAGCGGGAAGGTTCGCTTGGCCAACTCCAGGATATGCGCATGGATGTCCGGATTGGCCGTCCCCAGGAGCACCATGTCGGGCAGCGATTCGATGAAGTCCGGGGTGAGCTCTTCCAGCGTCGCCCATTCTCCGGTTTCCTTCGCAAAGATGAGGCTAAAGAGCGGATCGACGGCGCGCCAGGCCCCGTGCAGGTAGACCTCAGCCACGGTGTGCGGCGAGACCCCGTCACGATCGATGAGAAACGCGTAGCGGGCATGGAGTCCGCGAGCGGCCAACAGACAGCAGAGCACTTTGGCTTGGTAGTCGCACCACCCGATGCCATTCACCAGATACTCGAACGATTTGGCCGAATACGGTTGGGAATCGGGAAAGACCCAGATGTTGCGTCGCGTGAAGTCGATCGCCTTCCGCACGACCTCTTCAGGAGTACGGGCCTCCGAGAGCTCGTTCCTGGCCAGCACCTGGAAGGAGATTTCATGATACACGTGGTACTTCCAGGATCCGGGAAGCCAAAGCACGAGGACGGGCGCCAGCAGCAACCCGATGAGGAGAACCGATCCCCCAACAGCAAGCGTGATCCCACGGCGCTTCATCTGTTGCATTATACTACACAATGAGAGCGAACCGGCATCTTGCACAGACGATTTTCGCACAAACGATACGCACTGCCGCGTGAGCGCACGCTCCTTCACGCATCGCTTCCCGGGCCACGCGAACCACCTTCCCGCTACGGCGCAATCGGCTCAAGGCGCAACTCATCAAAATAGGCCACGGTGTCGGCTTTCGTCCAGACGCCGATGCGTCCCGGCTGGCGGAACGTCTGATCGCGAAGCGTGATCGCTCCCTGCCCATCCCACCGCACCGTGAACTGATCCCCGCGCGCCTCAAGTTGCAGCTCGTGCCAGACCCCGGTGGCCACCGCGCCCCGCCAACTCCCCAGTTGCTGCCGGTGCCCGCTCACCACCTTGTAGAACCGCACGTTCTGCTCCAGGGCGTTGGCGCGAGCGACGTAGTAGTTGGCCTCATCCTGGTAGCGAACGACGAGCCCGCAGCTTTGATCCACGACCCCTGACACCGGCTTGCACTTCACGCCCACGCGCACATCAGCCACGGGCGTGGTATCGGCAAGCGCCATGGGAAATCGGAAATCGATATCGTCGCTGTCGACCTGAGCCAGAATGTGTGTCCCGCTTGGAGCGTCCTTCACCGGCCAGACCACCCATCGGCCGAGCCGGCCGTTTCCGGTCCGCGAAAAGGCAAATCCTCTCGGGGCTGCGTTCACCCGTTCAGTCTCGAAATCCCACACGTCGGCCGCGTCGGTCTTGGATGTCGCCTGCGCAACGCCCCTGCTCATGCTCATGAACCCAATGAGCGCCGCCATGACGGCTCCGGCGACTGACAGCCGTCGTCCTCTCATGGGAATCTGTCCTGTGACATATTCCTGATTGTATCACACCACAGCCGTCGGCTCAGCACCGGAATATCCATGGCGCGCCTCAGAAGCTGGCCACGACCCTCCCACCCGATCAGGATGGGCCCTGAGCGAGATATGGTATACTTCCTCCTAATAGCATCTTGGCGCGTTCGGAACGCATCGAACCGCGTCACGAAAGGGCAAATCCGGGGAAACCCGGAGACACCTGTTTGCCTTGCGCAAGCGAGGCAGGCCGGTCTGTCCGCCGTACCCGAAGCGCCCGCGCGGCGCATCCGGGGAGCGTGTGGGCAGGCAAAGCCACAGATCCGGCTGCCGTTCGACTCGCTGAGAGCGAAGCGACCGGTGGCGGGATGGCTGGGTTACCGACTGAACGCGGAAGACCCCCAGCCCTTGCCCTGCGGCAAGGGCATGATGTTTTGAGGGAGGAGGTGAGCGGCGACTGGCACGGAGACGCCGGCCGCGTGTGAGCGCTGCGTCCAACCGGTTCACCGGTGCCTGGACGAGCGGAATGCGGCTGGGACGCAACCACGGATGTCTTGAACGATACGGTGAAGCACGGCTTACGAACAGGAGGGCAACATGAAAGGAAACGGGTGGCTTGTCATGACGGTGGGGCTGTTGCTAGCGTGTCCAGTCACTGCGCACGCGGCGAAGAACGTCCACTCCGGCGCAACGTACACGCTGTCGTTCAGCAAGGCCTACACGCCCAGCGCGTGGACGAGCGAGACGCGGTACATCAACCGCGCCAAGCACAAGCTCCTCTACGGAGCCAAGAATGTCTTGCTGGGCTGGATGGAACTGTACAACGAGCCTCACGACGCCGTCAAGGCGAAGCAGGGGTTCTTCGTCGGCCTGGGTCATGGCCTGGTGAACATGCTCGCCGACACGGTGGGCGGCGCCTTGCATCTCGCCACCTTCCCGATTACCGTGGTGGATCTCCCACTCCCGGAAGGCGGAACGGACGTGCTGTAATTCTGTCCCGCCCTGCAAGGCCAAAGCCCTTGGGAGGATCTCCCAAGGGCTTTGTGTATTCGGATGGGTGGAACGCGACCCTTCGAGCTAGCGTGCGTGCTGCTTGCGCGCCAACGCCTCAGCCAGATTGTTGCGCGCGTTGCGCAACCCGGGATCGAGTCGGAGGGCCTCGGTATAGTGGCGGATCGCCTCATCCCAGTTCCCCTGCTCGGCCAGCGACACGCCCAGGTTATTGTGCGCCTGCGGCAGATCCGGCCTGAGCCGGACCGCTTCGCGCTCATGCGCGATGGCTTCCTCGAACTTCCCTTGCCTGGCAAGCACCACGCCCAAGTTCCCATGCGCCTCGGCATAGCGCGGATCCAGCCGGAGCGCCGTCTCGAACTGCTCAACAGCCTGCGGGGGCTGCCCCGCTTCAGCCAGCGCGATCCCCAGATTGTAGTGGGCGCGGGCGTTCGCGGGACGCTTGGCAATGACATCCTCCAACATGAGGCGCTCGCTTCGGTACTCGCTGTTGCGCCTGACGGTCAGCGTCCCCAGGATCGCTAGCAGCCCCGCCGTCAACCCAAGCGCGACGCCTCGCCTCAGCCTCGCGTCGCGGATCAGGCGAAGAAGTAGCGCCCATCCGCCCAGGATCAGCAGCGCGATCACCGCAAGCAGCGGCAGGTACATCCGCCGCTCAGCCGCCACCTCGCTGACAATGGGAAGGACGCTGGAGCTTGGACTCAAGATCAGGAAGAACCACGCGCCCAAAAATCCCGCCGCCGGCCGCCGACGAAGCGCCCACGCGGTGACGCCAAGCAGCCCGACGATGACGAGAAGTTGCGGCCACACCTCGGCGAGATGCCGCGCCATCGGCCAGTCCCCGTAGTCAACGACGAGCGGGTGCGGCCAGAGCGCCAATCGGAGATAGTGCAGGAGAACCCCGCATTGGGTCATCGCGTACTCCCACGGACTGGCCTGAGGGAGCGCCGTGCCGGCCGTCACAGGCCGAGGGTCGCTCGCCAGCAATCCGAGGAGGATCAGCCACGTGCCGGCCAGCCCGAGATACAGCCGCCGGCGCGCACGCCACAACGCGCGCCAGGACGTTGCGTAGAAGATCCGATCATAGAGACCGGCGAGGATCGGGGTAACCGCCATCACCTCTTTGCTGGCCATGCCAAGCGCACAGGCAAGCACCGCCGCACCGTACCACCTCGACGGACGCTGCGCGCTGATCCCGCGGCTGACACTATACAGCGTCAGCAGACCTGCCAGCGCCATGAGCAGCTCGGTGCGCTGAATAATGTAGGTGACGCTTTCCGTGACCAGCGGGTGTAGCCCCCACACCAACGCGATGGCGAGCGACAACCCCGTCGCTTCCGGCGGCGTGTAACGCGCTCGAAGGCGCGCGCTACCCAGCGTGCGCCGCACAAGGCCGAAGACCGTCAGGGCCGATGCGAGATGGAGCGCCAGGTTCACCGCGTGGTAGCCCCAGACCTCCAAGCCCCCCAGCGCGTAGTTCAGCGCAAGCGTCAGGCTCACGACGGGACGCCCTGCGATCGCGATATCTGGACGAGGGCTGATGAACACGTTCCAGAGCGGCCACAGATGGCGGATGTGCGGGTTCTCAACGATACAGGAGTAGTCATCGAAGAGGAACTGGCCCGCGAAGCTGTTGGCATAGCCCGCCAGGATGACGGCGCCAATGCACCACGGCGCCAATCGAATAGGAGCGGGTGCGCGGGAGAATGCGCTCGCGGCCCAAGCGGCACGCCGCTTGGGTTCCACCGCAGCTCTCATCGTCTGGGCGAGCCGGTTGAGCGTTCTCATGCGCAGCCCTCCTTGCGGGGGAGCCTGAATTATAGCAAACCCCCTCCTCGGCTCGCTCCCGAAAAGCTGCGCATCGCTCCGCAACGATGGAAGAACGCGCGCAGCTTGAGACGCTACCCGCGGCCAGATATAATGGACCGGTGGTGT
>JACPXS010000149.1 GCA_016196415.1 Candidatus Omnitrophota bacterium | reverse complement strand
GCTCGCGCGGGAGGTCGGGGGGCTGGCCTCGTCGCACGAGGTGCGCGCGCGACTGGTGAAAGAGATCGCCGATGAAGCACTGGGGCTTGGGCCGCTGGAGGAGCTGCTGGAGGATCCCGAGATCTCCGACATCCTCGTCAACAACAAGGACCAGATCTACGTGGAGCGTCGTGGGAAACTCGAGCTGACGACGCGGAAATTCGTCTCGAACGATCTCGTGCGCGCGGTGATCGAGCGGATCATCGCGCCGCTTGGGCGGCGCATCGATGAGTCTTCGCCGATGGTGGACGCCAGGCTTCCCGACGGTTCCCGGGTGAACGCCATCATCCCGCCGCTGTCGCTCAAAGGGCCGGCGCTCTCCATCCGAAAATTCGCCCGCACCCGGTATACCGAGAAGGATCTCATCAAGTTCGGCAGCCTCACCCCGGCGATGGTCCAGTTCATCAAAGCGTGCGTCGCGGCCCGGAAGAACATGATCATCTCCGGCGGCACAGGCTCGGGGAAAACCACCCTGCTCAACATCGTCTCCATGGCCATCCCGGAGGGGGAGCGCATCATCACGATCGAGGATGCCGCGGAGTTGCAATTGGCCCAGACGCATTGGCTCAATCTCGAGGCGCGGCCGATGAACGTCGAAGGCAAAGGACAGATCACCATCCGGGATCTCTTTCGCAACGCCCTGCGCATGCGCCCCGACCGGATCATCGTGGGCGAGTGCCGCAGCGCCGAGACGCTGGATATGCTCCAGGCGATGAACACCGGGCATCAGGGATCCCTCACTACCGTGCATGCCAACTCGCCGCGGGACGCCATCACCCGCTTGGACTCGATGGTGTTGATGTCGAACATCGAGCTGCCCATCCGCGCCATCCGCGAGATGATCGCCTCCGCCATCGATGTGATCATCCACACCTCGCGCCTCTCCGACGGCACGCGCAAGATCATCGCGATCAGCGAGCTCGTGGATCTCGTCAACGAGACGGACATCCTCTTTCAGGATCTGTTCGTCTTTCGGCAAACCGGCGTCGCGCCGGATGGCACGGTCCTTGGCGAGTTCGTCGTGACGGGCAAGCCCCCAACCTTCATCGATGAGCTGAAGATCAAGGGCATCGAGTTCGACGAGTCGATCTTCGCCCTCGAAGGCCATGTCCCCGCCGAGAAGCCGGCGCGCGATGCCAACACTCGTCCATAACGCTCCTCGGTGCCGTGGGGGGGAAGGCGGCGCTCGATGGATGATTCAGGTAGAGCGGACACAGCGCTCCGTGGCTGTGGAGGCACGGGCCGCCTGCTCCTGGCGCTCGCGCCTCGTCGGGCTCCTGGGTCGCCGAGCCCTTGCGGAGGGCGAAGCCCTGTTTTTTCCACACTGCCGCTCCATCCACACGATCGGGATGCGGTTTCCCATTGATGCCATTTTCGTTGACCGGGCGTGGCGGGTCGTGGCGGTGCGAGCGCATCTCGGACCAGGCCGTCTGCTCCTTCCTGTGTGGGGAGCGTGGGGGGTCATTGAGGCCGCCTGCGGGACGGTTGAGCGAGTTGGTCTGAACGTTGGGGATCGGCTCCAGTGGTCGACGAAAAAGTTGGATCGTGAACATTTGGAAACACTTGACAAAACGCTTGCGGATTAGCTACACTTGAAAGTAGGCTGACGAGACGTCCCACGTTCATTGATAACCGAGCGTACGGATCGAACCCTTCGAGAAATCCGCCGCATGATTTCGCGGACGGACCCAGAGCGCACCAGCATCACACGGTGTGGTGGGGGCAAACCTAAGGTAACGTAGGGACCGGTGCATACCGGCAGGAACGGCAGAGCACGACCATCCGGCACGATGCGGGATGGACGCGTATGCACCGCCCTGAGCGAGGATGGTTCAGGGGCAAAGCTTGAGGATCTTCACCCTGCGAGTAGCACGGGAATGGAAGAAGACTCGACAGGTGGGAGACAGCCGGGCTGCCGAATGAATAGGCTGCTCGGCTTTTTTGTGTCTTATAAAGTAAATAGATATGAAATCTTTTTTAATAAGGAGGGGCTCTCATCCCATGAGGAAAACATTGGCTTGCCCGATTGACCTCCATGGACAAGCCGGCAATGCCTATATCGAGTATTTCGTCATTGCCCTTATTGTCATGCTGGCCACAGTGGCTTTTTACAGCAACGGCCGATTCGGCGGGGGGCTCGACATTCGAGGGCGCGTCGAGGGCGCCTTTGACAACCTCGTGACGAAGGTGCTGGCTCCATGAGCGCACAACCTCCCACCCCATCATGTTGGCTCAGGGCTCAGGGCTCAGGGCTCAGGGTCAACAAGGGTCAGTCGATGTTGGAGTACGCCGTCCTCGTGGCGGCGGTCGCCTCGGCGCTGGCCGTG
The DNA here is from genome assembly GCA_016196415.1 of Candidatus Omnitrophota bacterium. The sequence continues at coordinate 4,745 of JACPXS010000149.1, read as the reverse complement.
ATGACCGATTACGTGCGGCAGGCCTTTAACGCGCACGCGAAGGCCATTGAGACGGAGCTCAATGGCGCAACCGAAGAGAACACCCCATAGGGAGAGGAGGTGAGCGAGAGTATGTGGAGACGCACGCGCAAGGGGGCGGGACATCCGGTGAGACGGCGTGGCAATGGCGGCCAGTCGATCCTGGAGTACCTGGTGATTGCCACGGTGATCGTCGCCGCCATCATCATCGCCAAGGGTATCGTGCAGGGCAACATGAACCAGTTGTATCAGAACGCCGCGCAGAAGACCTCCGATGCGGCGACCGCCCTGAGTAGCTTGGCGGTTGAGCGTTGAGCAGTGAGTGGCGCAGAGGTCAACAGGAGGTGACGATTCTCATGAGGCTGATACGACGAACCCACGCCCGGAAGGGCCAGAGCACGGCTGAGTACGCGGTGCTCTTTTCCGTGGTCATTGGTGCGGCGATCGCGATGACGTCGTACGTCAAGACCCGGCTGCAGGGAGCGGTTGCAGGCACGGCGGATGGGTACATGAACCAGGCGATTTCACTCGGCGGCTTTGGGACCTTTGAGCCGGTCCGCACCACGGACAGCAAATCGGATTCGACCATGACGATGTCGAGCCAGCGGGCCGGCGCCGTGGCCATCAATTCCACGAGCAAGACCACCCAGACCAAATGACCTCGCGTGTTGGGTGGTGTCGCCCGCCCGGCATGGTGTCTGGGTGATCTGAGATGGCGATAAAGATGAAAGGGGGGAACAGCATGTTTCCATTGACACGGCGCATACGGTCCACGGGTCAGGTGACGGTGGAAGTGGCGGTGCTCTTCGGCTTTGTGGTCGCCGGCCTGGTCGCCATGGCGGTGTACCTGCAGCGTGGCGTCCAAGGCGGGGTGAAGTCCAACGCCGATTCACTCGGCACCCAGTTTCAGGCCAACGCGCCTTGGACCGTGAACAGCAACTCGCATACGATCGAGGACCAAGTCACAGTCACGACGGATCAAGATACCCACTATAACCAGTCGGTGAACTAACCGACCGTCAGCATCACGGTTCGTGGAGGTCGAGAGCCAGGACGGGGCCGCGGGTCCTGTCCGTGTGCTGTCTGTGGAGGAAACCGCTGATGGTGGAAGCGGAGCGATCCCGAGGGGTTCGCGAGCGGGCACGGTCTGCGTGCCGCCGGACCATCGCCATCGGGGGACGACGGTGCGGGCAGCAGACTACCGAGTTCGCCCTCATCATCGGGCTGGCCGCCATCGTCGCCGTCTCGATGCAGTGGCGCGCCCGCCAGGCGATCCGAGCCGGCCTGAAGACGGTGACCAACATCACCCTGGGGGAGCCGCCGGCCGATCCGGATCCCGCCGCGGACCTGAACGCCACCTCCACCCAAACGGTTCAGGAAAGAGGGGACAGCGGCTTCAGGCGGGTGACGACGACGAGCTCCTCAAGCACCGGCACGAGCGTCAATGAGGATGCGCGGACACGGCCGCTGCCTCCGCTCAAGGAATAACGCATCCTCATGCGATGAGGCGGCACCGGAGGTGCGAGGCGATGACAGCTCGGAACGGGTTCGCAGGCGGTACTCCAATGGGCAGCACTCCAGGGAAAGGCTCAAGGGCGCAAGGGCACCTCGAGCCTTCTTGCGTTTCTACGGGGGGTGAGATGCGAGCCGGAGGAGGCCGGAGGGGACAGAGTGCTTTGGAGCTGCTGGTGCTCGGGGGCGTGGCCGTCTCCGCCTTGGTGATCATGGCGGTGTACGTCCAGCGGGCCTATCAAGGCTACCTGTATTCGAACGGATCAGCCCACGGACTGCAGTTTGACCCTCGAGGGATGTATACCGAATCTTCCACCGTCAATTCGTTTCAACAAACGACGGACGTGACGGTCAAGACCGGGCAGCAGAGCGTGAAACTCTTTTCTGGGACCAATGATCTTCCCAGCACGCCGGGTGGCCAATTGCCCGGGCGCATCCTGGAAACTAAAGTGCGGGCCCAAACGGATTGGGACATCAGCAGGAACGCCACCTATGAAGCCCAGTAACATACTCAAAACCCGATGGGAATGGCATTGCCTGGGTGTTCAATGCTGTCGAGGGCAGGCGATGATCGAGTTCGCGATCATCGGATCGACAGCGCTCGTGGCGCTCGCCTTTCTCATTCAAATCGGGCTGCGGATGAACTACCAGCAGGAGATCGAGCAGCAGACCTTCCGCCTGGCGCTTTCGCGCGCGCAGGATGAGGGTGATGAGGAATCGCAGGCGATTCTCTATCAGCACATCCGGGATCGCGAAATCCCCGACCCGTCGTCCGAGCCGACGATCATGCCTCGGACGAGCACCCAGGCGAGCTCCGCCGTGACGTGGGGCGAGTACCTGACCTTCCTGGCGGATGACCGGGACAGCCAGGCCCGGGTGGTCGTGCACGTGAACGACACGCGAGCGGATGACTTCCGATCCGGAGATTTTGAAGGCGGAGAAAAGGATGCGCCACTTGTGAGCGCCATCCACAATCAGTTCACCAACACGGGACAGCTCACGCAGACAAGCGGCACGAGCAACCTTTCCAGCTCGTCATCGGCGAGCACCACCCTGACGCTCAAGAACGGCCAGACGGTCTCCGGATCGGCCAGCGGGAGCTGTGGATTTTCAGGGAGCACCTGGCGATGCCAGTAACCAGCAGGCAGAAGCCAGCAGGCAGAGGGCAGCAAGAAGCCGAGGCGGCCCACTGCCGACTGCCTACTGCCGACTGCCTACTGCCCACTGCCTACTGCGAGCGGGGAGGTCCTCGGAGGGGACAGGTCATCCTGGAGTTCGTCATCGCGTGCTTTGGCCTGGTGATGTTCATCTACGTGCTGCTCCAGAGCTGGGTGTGGCTGACCGGCACGATCGTCCGCCGCCAGGCCTCGTTTCAGCACAGCCGTCTCGACGCCGGGAAGCGGGCGACCGCCGGCAAGAAAGTCCCGTATCGGCCCGGCAGGGATACCCCGGCTCGGTTCAACCTGTTTTGAGGAGGGTGATGACGCCGCTGCGGGTTGCGAAATGGCTCAGGGCGGTTGGCCGGCGAAGGGGGAGACACGCTTCGTGGGCGCAGCGAGGCCAGATCGCCGTCGCGTTTCTCGTCTTCATGGCGCTCATTCTCCTCTTGGCGGCGTCGACGATGAACCTGGGCGAGGTGGCACGGCTTAAGACGGCGACCGCCAATGCCGCGGATGCCGGGGCGCTTGCGGGTGCTTCCTGGGTGGCTAGCGGGACCAATGAGCTGGCGCTGATCGCGCAGGCTCAGTGGCTGAACTGGTGGATCGTGCAGCTCATCTTTGTGCTGCCGTTTTGCGACTTCATGCTGTGGGTGCCGCCGGTCATGATCGCCATCTTGTGGTTGGTCAATTTTGTCATCCTCAAGCAACAGGCGGCCGATCTCGTCATCAAGGCGGCGTGGGAAAACGCCCCGGCCGCGGCGCTCTTTACCGCGATCCAGAACGCCTGGATCGACGATACCTCAGGTGAAGTCAACCGGCAGATCCAGGAACTATCCGATCACTATCAGGCGACGCGCACCCTGCCATCGAGCGTCACCTTCAACTGGACGCGGAAGGGCGCTGACAAAGTTGCGCGGCCCAGTTGGGTGCAGATCGACGTGAGCATTCCAGGCCAGCGGCCGGAGCTCAAGATGGGCGGCTGGAGCCCAGCCTTCTGGTTCTGGACACGGATATGCATCATCATCCCGCCATTTATTAACTGTTGCTTCCCCGCCTTTGGGTGGAATAGCTGGAGTAATCCGGGTAAGCCGGGATCGTCGATCTGGACCGCAAAAACGATCGGCGGGGTTGCTGGAGCGGCCTGGAGCTCCCTGAAGGGTTATATCCCCATGCCACATTTTGGGGGATGCGGGTACATGACGTGTGTCCCGTTTGGAGGCTCGATCCCCGGCGTGCCTGTCCGGCCAACCGGAATTGCCAATAGCACCGGTGATTTCACCGTGACGGTGAGGCACCATCGGGAGGGTGGGGGTGCCTTGCGCTTCTGGGCGATGCGCTATCCGAACGAGGTGTTCTCAAGCGCGACCGCCCACTACGGCGGCGCGAAAGCGTGCGGCCCCTTCAATGCGTGTGATGATGGTGAAGCGAACCTCACGGTGATTCAATGACGGCGCTGCGCACGGCAGGTGGACAACTAATGAGGGGGGCCTATCTCCTCGTGGCGGCGGTGAGCTATGGGTTGACCACGTTGCCGCTCGCTGGAGCAGAGGAGCTGCCACTTCCCGATGATGTCAAGGCGCTTGGGCCAGGATACGAGATCGCCATAGGATCACAGCCGCTTCTTGCGCGCAATTTTGCCACGTCCCATTCCGTTGGCGAGGTCCGGGCTTTCTATCACAAGGAGCTCGCCAAGCACGGATGGCAGGTGGGTGCGCTGCCATGGATCGAAGGGGTGCGCAAGAAGCAGCAAGAGTTTAAGCAGGCCCTGCAGCAGCATCCGGATTGGGAGCACGATCCGGCGCTCACGCCGGAGATGAAAACCCAGCTTAGAGATGCGTCAACGAACATCGATCGGCTCACGGAGCAGATGGCGGGGACTCTCTACGCCACCCGAGGCACCGACCACGTCTGGTTGACCATGAGCCCTGACGCCGAGGGGACGGTCGTGGCCGTGGCGCAATGGGAGGGGGGGTCGTCGCACCCATTCCTGGAGCGCACGGCGGAACTCGACCAGCCGTCGGAGACGTCTCCGCTCGGAGGGAACACTTGGCCCTC